>JAWGXY010000114.1:0-5544 GCA_032572035.1 Streptococcus parasanguinis | reverse complement strand
ACATATTAAACTTTCTATCTACTATTTTTTTTATTATTTCAGAAGGTAAGAAAATAACCTTGTTTAGATATTAATTCCAAAAATCGAAGTAAAGATACCTGTCATTTTAAATGATTTGTTATTTATATGACTTGAATTTTTCAACAAATACTTATATTGAATTAATAAGTTGCGTATTTCTTGATTAAATAGATATGGCTTAACATAAGGGAGAATCGAAATATAAGAAATTGTAAAATAGGTATTTAAGGCTTTACGTTTAACTTCAGAAAGTGACTTTTCATCAGATAAACCTCTACTAATTCCCACAAGAGTATCTAAAACATTTCTTTCTTTCACTACATTTGTTAAACTTCCAGCTCTGTTCTGACGATACATATACTGAGTGCTAGTAATTACAGAAAAACTTTCCATCATTTTCATTATTGATGAACAATACAAACTATCTTCAGAGACTAAATCCTCAGGAAAACTCAACCCCTTATTAATTAATTCCTTAGAAATACATTTATTCCAATTAGGACCATTAAATAAGCCAAAATTAGTAGCTTCACCTAAGTCTTTTAACTGAGATATCGGAGATTCTTTAATTTCGTTATCGTAGTAATAACTATAACCGAAAACAATAACATCTACAAGTTCTATAGTAAGCTCACTAGCAATCTGTTTTAAAAAATGACTATCGCTCCAAAAATCATCGCCATCTAAAAACAAAATATAATCCCCCGTTGACCTCTTCATTCCAGTATTACGTGCCTTCGAAGCACCACCGTTAGATTGGTGAACTACATTAATTTGCATAGACCGTGTCAACAGTTCATCTGCTATTTTACCTGTCTCATCAGTTGAACCATCATCTACAATTATAATTTCATAATTATCATATGTTTGTTTAAGAATACTCTCTACACAGTTTTCTAGATAATTTGCTACATTATATGCTGGAATAATGATTGAAAATTTCATGTCAATTATTTTTTCCTTCTAAAGATTGTATATTGGTTTGTTACAAAATAAATTACTAGGGAAGCAAGAAGCCATGCGATCATTGCACAAAGAAATGATAATGAGGCCCCAAAAATTTCAAATTTTGACACTAGAGGCTTGGCAGTTAAGATTGACACAATATAACCAACAATAAAGGAAATAACCAAAAAATGTTGCTTCCTAAATATTGTCAAAATATTATCACATACAGTTGAAAAAGTACTTGCAATTCCTCCAAGCAACAAGACGATAAAACTCGTCTGATACTGTTTAAGGTTAGTCCCATATACAATATCCAAAGCTGGGATGGCTATAAAAGCACCAATTAAAAATATTAATGTACAAGTTCCAAATAAAATCTTGAAGAGATTATTCTTGTAAGTGAAAAAATGAGAAATCTTCTTTTCTTCTAAAAAGACTGCAAGTTGCGTAATCATTGGCCTTAGAAACACAATCATAAGATTCATGGCAAAAATTGGTGTAAATAAAATACTAAAATCTCGCTGAACACCATTTCCAATCAAACCTTGATTAAAAATATCATTCAAAGCATATTTAGGCTGATTATAAATTGAGACCAACAAAAAAGCATTAATAAATAAAGGTAAACAATCTTT
Organism: Streptococcus parasanguinis; assembly: GCA_032572035.1. Classification (GTDB taxonomy): domain Bacteria; phylum Bacillota; class Bacilli; order Lactobacillales; family Streptococcaceae; genus Streptococcus; species Streptococcus parasanguinis_AB. The sequence continues at coordinate 3,940 of JAWGXY010000114.1, read as the reverse complement.
CAATACATTGATAATATTACTCAACCTAACACTCTTAAGATTTAAGCGATGGAAGACTTTTGAATTAGGATAATCAAATAGAGCAATAAAAACAAATGAACTGATGGTTTGTGCGATAACAGACCACAATAGATTTTTAGAGATGACTAAAGTTAAAGCAAATACGATTGTTGAAATGGTATTTCTCAGGAAAAGGGACTTCCCTGCAATATCCAGACGTTCTTTCTGCTGAAACAATCCTTGAAAAACATCTGATAAGGCTTCACTAACTCGGAAAAAAGAAACCCAAAAAATTATTCCTAGATTTGAGTGAGTATTAGTATTAAAAATTAAATACGTCACTAAAAGAAGAACCATTGCAACATTAGAAATGATTCTTGTGACAAAATAGGTATCAAAAGAATACTTTTCTCTTATATCTGTTGCTTGAAAATCTCTGACTTGAAAACTTGCTACAATAACAAAGAGATTCGCAATTGCATAAGCAAAACTATAGACATCCGCTGAAGCACTATTTAAAGCCCGTGTAACAATAAAAAGAAGTATAACTGAAACAGCAGCTGAAGACATACTTCCTAAAATATTCCAGAAAAAAACCTTTTGAGCAGTTACTTTTTTCAAATATTTCACTCTCTTTCGAAAACTATATTCCATTAATTATATCATATTCTAAATGAAAAAAGAGAGAACAGCATGACACACGTCCTCTCTTTTAGCTCATAAAGTAATCTTATTTCACTTCTTGTTTGTAAAACTCTTTCAATGCATCTTGCCATGTTGGAATGACAAATCCTGTAGCCTTAGCCTTAGCCAAACTCATTGTTGAGTTAAGTGGGCGTTTAGCTTTAGCTGGGAACTGGCTTGAATCAACAGGTTTCACCTCTACATCCGTTTCTTTGAGGATTTCAACCGCAAAGTCATACCAAGTTGTATCTTCTTTTGCATCATTTGATAGGTGGTAATAACCATATTCTTTACGGTTTTCAGCCAAATAAGTCATGAATTCTGCAAGAGTGCGGGTCCAAGTTGGACGACCATGTTGGTCATTACCAACAGTAAGTGTTTTGTGAGTCTTCGCAAGGTTTTGCATGGTAAAGACGAAGTTCTTACCGTAGTTTCCAAATACCCAAGCAGTACGGATGATATAGAAGTTAGACACATGTTTCTCAACCAATTCTTCCCCCATACGTTTGGTACGACCGTACTCTGTTTGAGGATCAGGTTGATCGTCTACTTCCCATTCTTGTCCCACTGGTTTTTTACCATCAAAAACATAGTCTGTTGAGATATAAACCAAGGTTGCACCGTGTTTTTCAGATGCCTTTGCTACATTTTCCGTACCAGTCACGTTGATGGCATAGTCCAACTCTTTTCCTTCATCTTCAGCAGCATCAACAGCTGTGTATGCAGCACAGTGATATACCAAGGTTGGTTTGACTTCCGCAAAGACCTCGTCTACTTTCTCTGCATTTGTGATGTCCATTTCAGCTACATCAACAGCTACATATTCTTCATTTCGTTCATCTAACAAATGGCGAAGCTCCGTTCCAAGTTGACCATTTGCACCTGTAATTAAAATCATGGTAAAATCTCCTTAAAAATTTATTTTAACATTCGTTAAAATTTAATGTATTTATTGTTCATTAGCAAACTAAATTCTATTTCATTATAACAAATAATTGATCATCTTTAGATAAAATATCGTATAATTTTGTAGTTTCAACTTTTCTATAACTAGAATCTATCTGATTTATATCAAACATTTTAAAATCAACATCTAGTTTCGTTAAGCTATTAAATCGCATCGTCATATCCCAGGAGATATTTGTATTTGGCATAATTAGGCTACTAATCATGGGGTAAACAAGAGCTGAATTTTCGTATATAGGTGAATTTGATATAAACCTATTAATATTAACCACCCTATTTTCCGCTGAAACATACTTATTAAGTGTACTGCCTAACATGACACTCTGTGTTTCGAATGTTTTATTTTGTTGCTTTAAACTATCAACATAAATGAACGAGAATGACAACACATAGTATACACTCAATAATATTAAGAATTTTTTTGATATTTCAAAGAAATGAAATTTAGTCGAAATCCCTAAGGTTACAATCAAGATGATTGATGAGAAGATTCCCAATCCATATTCATATCTAGGTCTTAAAAGATAGAACTTTTCTAAAAGAATTAGGTAAGAACCATAACTAAAGATACAGCCTAAACATAACCAGGAAATTGCTAAAACTGTTTTTGTCAATTTCTTTTCTTTACTTACCAAATAAACAGATATGATTAAAAAAATAATTAAAATAGCAGCAAGAACTATCCAAATATTCGAACTTTGATTGTAAATATTTTTTAAATACCCCTTTGCGTTATTAAATAACGTAGCTGGAATATCTAACAATCCAGGAATCCTACCTTGGTCTGCGAAAATTGGTGGCTTAATTGTAATTTGAACTTTATATAAAATCATACCTAGAATATACGATACGGATGATATAATAATCCTTTGAATATTCAATTTATTATCATTTAGAAATTCTAAAAATACTAAGGTTAGGACAACCAAAATATAAATCCCTGAAGATGCTTGATAAGAATTACACATTAGAAAAATACATAATATCGAGCTCAAACTAAACAATTTGTTGGACTTCAAAAAAATGAATGGCAAGATAGACACAAATACACTCAAGGACATGAAAGGATTATCGAATCTAAAACTCAATGGCTCCAAGAACCAAGGATTTAAACCGACAATAGTTGATGATAGTGCAGTGAACCAATCTATCTTCTTATTGGGAAATAAGATAAATAATAATAAAATACTTGTAATACTTAAAACAATAGACGAAATAATATTTGTTGTCAAACCAGGGTCAGTTAAGTGGGTTCCACCCTGAATAAAACGAGATGTTATTTCACTAAAATATCGGGAATAATGTTCAGAAAATCCTGTGTAGCCCTGAAGTTGTCGACCAATGTCGTCAATATAAGGAAATTCTGCTAAACTAATATTTATATTTACAAGTAAATAGATAACAAAAATGAGGTAACATGCAGCTCTATTTTTTTTTATATACTCAAAAAGATTCTGAAATATTGATTTACAATCCTCAACCATTCTTTATTTCTCCTCTTTCACAACATAAACTGGCCGTTTCTTAGTTTCCATGAAGATTTTACCAACATATTTCCCTAAAATCCCGATGGTTAATAATTGGAAGCCTCCAAGGAAAAGAATCACTGTCATGAGGGATGGCCATCCAGAAGTGGGATCTCCAAAGACTAAGGTGCGGATCACAATCAGAATCACCATGATAAAGGCTAAGATCCAAGATAACAGTCCACCAATAAAGGCAATGTTTAATGGGGCATCCGAGAAATTGACAATCCCTTCAATCGAGTATTTGAAGAGGGACCAAAAATTCCAAGACGTCTCTCCTGCCACGCGCTCAACATTTTTATATTCGAGGTACTCTGTCTCAAATCCTACCCAGGCAAAAATTCCTTTTGAAAAGCGATTGTATTCTGATAACTCTAGAATCGCATCGACCATGGGACGGCGCATCAAACGGAAATCACGCGCACCGTCGACCATTTCTACTTGACTGATATGATTGATCAATTTATAAAACATGCGTGCAAAGAAGGATCGAATTGGTGGTTCGCCATCCCGAGTTACGCGTCGGGTACCGACACAGTCTAATTCTGAATTTTCATCCAATTTTTTCTTCATTTGAAGCAATAACTCTGGAGGATCCTGTAGATCTACATCCATAACTGTGACGAATTCACCATTAGCACGCTCAAGTCCAGCATAGAGTGCTGCTTCTTTTCCGAAATTTCGAGAAAAAGAAAGGTAATGCGCATTTGAATCCGTAACATGTAGCTTTCGAAGAACGGATAGCGTACCATCTGAGGAGCCAT
>JAWGXY010000113.1:0-5572 GCA_032572035.1 Streptococcus parasanguinis | reverse complement strand
TATATGACGACGACGGTTTCAACTTTCGTTATGTCAATCATTTATTTGATTCTTGTAATTTATTAAAAGAGGAGTATCTATGTCCTATATTAAAAACCCTTCCTCCATTGAGGAAAAAAGTTTTCAGATCATTCAATCGGTGATCGACCAGGATCATCCTGGCTATGAATTCCATGAAGACATGGAAGAGGCGATTATTAAACGTGCTATTCATACCACGGGTGATTTTGACTATCTCTATACCATGAAATTTATCAATCATGTTAATGAACGAATCGTTGACGTGATTCAGAATAAAGGGACCATCATTGTGGATTCCAGCATTTCCTTAAATGGGATCAATAAACGGGTGTTAGACCAAATGGGTGTTTCCTACCGTTGCTTGATTAATGATGAAGATGTCATCCAACTTGCTAAGGAAAAAAACATTACTCGAGCCATGGCTGCTATTGAAAAAGCAACAGAGATCGAAGGACCTAAAGTATTTGCTTTTGGTGGTGCTCCGACTGCTTTGTTCCATCTCCTTGATTTGATCAAAGAGAAAAAAGTTGAGGTAGACGCGATTATCGGTGTGCCCGTTGGATTTATCAATGTCCTAGAGTCTAAGGAAGCTTTATTAGCGACCGATTTGCCTGTCATTGTCAATGAAGGACGTAAAGGGGGAAGCACCCTTGTTGTGGCCATTATTAATGCGATTATCTATCAAATGCAAACGATCGTAACCGAAGACTATGTTCGTTATTCAACAGCTTTAAATGATAAAAAAGGATAAGGTATTCATGAGTTATATAAAAGTATCAAATCAGATTGAAGAAGCCAGCTTTAAAAAGATTCAAGAAATCATTGATCAAGAACATCCAGATATTGTTTTTGATAATCCCTTTCATGAAGCGGTTTGGAAACGAGTCGTTTTTGCGAGTGCAGATTTCGATTACCTCTACAATATCAAATTTTCAAATGAAGCCATTGACCATATTTTGGATGTTATTAAAAATAAGGGAACCATTTTTACGGATACGACCATGGTTCTAGGTGGCTTTAATAAAAGAATCTTGGATGAACTTGGTGTGGCCTACAGATGTTTGGTAAATGAACCAGCAATCTTTGAAGAAGCTAAGGCAAAAGGGATTACTCGCTCCATGGCAGCGGTCGAACATGCGGCCAATGAATTGGGTCCTAAATTGTTTGTATTCGGAAACGCTCCAACTTCTATCTTTAAAGTCTTGGATATGGTAGAAGAAGGAACACTAGTCCCTGATGCTGTTATTGGTGTTCCGGTTGGCTTTGTCGGTGCGGCTGAATCAAAACAGAAGCTTCATGAGAGCCCAATTCCGTCTATTGTTGCATTGGGAAGTAAGGGAGGAAGTACGATTGCAGCAGCAGTGGTCAATGCCATCCTTTACCAGTACAGACAAGAAATGGATGATTACCAACGCTTCGTAGTCCCAAATAATTAAGTAGTGAAGGAAATGGAACTATATGGATGAGTACGCATATGTCAATGGAAAAAAACTAAGAAAAGGGTTCACTACTGGAACTTGTGCGACAGCTGCGACAGCCGCAGCGATTAGCATGATTCTCAATCAAGATATCGAAGAAAAAGTTACAGTTTTTACGGCGAATGGTGTCGAAGTAACGATGGATATCAAAGATCCTTCTTTTGGTGAACTGACTGCTAGTGCCGCTGTCGAAAAGGATGGTGGTGATGATGCAGATGCGACGCACGGACTCCTGATTTATTCGACAGTGACTCTCATACCAGATTCAAACGACATTGAGATCGATGGAGGAGAAGGTGTTGGTCGCGTCACACAAAAAGGGCTGAAATGCGATGTTGGAATGGCCGCAATCAACCCAACTCCTCGGGCTATGATTGAAAAAACAGCCCGACAATTACTGGGGCCAAACTGCGGAGCGAAGATTATTATTTCAGTACCGGGTGGGGAAGAAACAGCCAAGTTGACCTATAATTCACGCTTAGGAATTGTAGGTGGGATCTCCATTTTGGGGACGACAGGAATTGTCAATCCTATGTCAGAAGAGAGTTGGAAAGCTTCTATTACGATTGAATTAACCATGTTATACAATCAAGGGTATCGTTCAGTAGTTTTAGCTCCTGGTAATTATGGCGAAGACTTTGCAACCAATGTACTGGGGATTCCACCTCATCGGATTGTGAATATGAGTAACTTTGTCGGTCATGTCCTAAAAGAAGTTCAGCGGATCGGATTTACTCGTGTTCTGATGGTTGGGCATATGGGTAAATTTGTCAAGGTGGCTGGTGGGATCTTCTCAACCCATAGTAAAGACTCAGATGCACGAATGGAAATCATCATGGCCAATCTAGCCTTACTGGGTGCTCCAGTTGAACTGCTTGAGAAAGTGGATCAGTGTATTACAACAGATGCAGCTGGTACTTTGATTGAGGAGTATCACTACGAAGAAGTTTATCAAGTGTTAGTAGACAAGATGAAATTCCGTTCGGAACGTTTGCTGCGAAATCGGAAGCCGGAAGTCAGCATCGATGTAGTGACCTTTGGGACAGAAGCTGGGTATCTAGCATCAACACAAACATTGGAAGAAATAGCGGAGGAATGGACGTGATCTATGTAATTGGAATAGGGCCTGGAGCCCCTTCCTATGGACTTTTGGGAAGCGAAGAGATATATGAAAAGTCAGACTATATTCTTGGAAGCGAGCGACATTTAGAAATCCTTCCAGCTGCCTATCAAGAAAAAGGAGTTGTACCTCCAAAGAAACTTGCTGAGTTGGCTCAATTAATAGAGTCTTATCCAGAAGAGTCAACTATTCTTTATCTGGCTTCAGGTGATCCCTTGGTTTATGGTTTAGGAAAATGGTTATCTGAAAAATTTAAGGGGCGCGTGGTTATTCAGCCAGGAATTTCGTCTTTTCAGTATTTGGCAAGCAAGGTTTCTTTGCCAATGAATGAGGCCTACTTGACGAGTAGTCATGCGAAGATTCCTGATTTTGATTTCTTGCTTTCTCTACCCAAGGTATTTATGGTGACGGATAAGAAAATTGGTCCCTATGAAATTGCTCAAGAAATTATAAAACGGGGCTTGAAAAAAGTCTTAGTCATAGGTGAAAATCTTAGCTATGAAGATGAAAAAATTGAAATTTTAGCAGAAGATCAAGTTATCGATCGACAATATGAAATGAATGTGGTGGTGATACTAAATGAAGGATTCGGCATTTATTAGAGCAAAGGTCCCAATGACTAAAGAAGAAGTCAGGGCTATCAGTATTGATAAATTGGACTTACACAAGGCAAAGAGAATGTTGGATGTTGGCTCTGGTACGGGTAGTGTAACCATTCAAGCAGCTGTATCTTTTCCGAATTTAGAAGTCGTTGCAATTGAGCAAAATGAAGACGCAGTTGCACTGACACAGGAAAATATTGATTACTTTGGATGTCAGAATATTACTCTAATAAAAGGTAAAGCTCCTGTTGAGCTAGAAGGACAATTTGATGCTATATTTGTCGGTGGAACCGGTGGCAACATGGCTGAAATATTTGAGTGGTGTGAACATCTGTTAGTTCCGGGAGGACGCTTTGTTTTAAACTTCATCCTTTTGGAAAATGCGATGGAAGCGATTCAACTTGCTGAAGAGATGGAATGGCAAGACTTAGACGTCGTATCCATCCAAGCGAGCAGATGGTCTGCCCTAGGAAAAGGGCATTATTTCAAACAACAAAACCCAACTATTATTGTTTCAGCTGTAAAACCAGAAAGGAAATAAAGGTATGTCAATTGTACATTTTGTAGGCGCTGGACCCGGTGATGTGGAACTCATTACCTTAAAAGGGTATCGCAAACTTTCCGAAGCGGATGTAGTTATTTATGCGGGTTCTCTCGTGAATCCAGATCTTCTTCAATACTGTAAGGAAGGTGCGGAGATTCATGACAGCGCGTCTATGCATTTGATGGAAATTATTGATGTCATGGAAGAAGCAGTGAAAGCTGGAAAAGACGTCGTTCGCTTACAAACAGGCGATTTCTCTATCTATGGTTCTATTCGTGAGCAAACAGAAGAGATGAAGAAGAGAGGAATTGAATTTGACTGTATTCCTGGAGTGAGCTCTTTCCTAGGAGCTGCCTCAAGTATTGGAACAGAATATACAGTCCCTGAAGTCTCTCAAAGTGTCATTATCACTCGCATGGCTGGACGGACCCCTGTTCCTGAACGAGAATCCCTCCGCAGCTATGCTCAGCACAGAACCTCTATGGCCATTTTCTTATCTGTACAGGGGATTGAAAAAGTGGTGGCTGAATTGGTTGAGGGTGGCTATCCAATAGAAACACCTGTCGCAGTAATCTATAAGGCAACTTGGCCAGATGAACGCAAGGTCTTTGGGACATTGGAGACCATTACTGAGAAGGTCAAAGAAGCTAAAATTAGAAAAACTGCCTTGATTTTAGTTGGAGATTTCTTGGGTGAAGAGTTTTACTACTCTAAGCTCTATCACAAAGATTTCCACCATGAATTCCGTAAAGGATTGAGTTCGCATGCTAAATGATTCCCCTCGTTACGCCATTGTGGCGGTTACTAACAACGCAAAAAATCTCGGACTAGAGCTCAAGGAAAAACTTGGGATTGATTGTCCGGTCTATACTACTGTGAAAATCGCTGACTCTCGGACAGTACCGATTGAAGGACGTGTCATTGAAGGACTTCGGACGGTATTCCAAGAGGTGGATGTCTTAATTTGTATCATGGCGATTGGTGCGGTTGTCAGAGGCATTGCTCCTGTTATTAAAGACAAAACAACAGATCCTGCTGTGATCGTTATGGATGAAAAAGCTAATCATGTGATTAGTTTATTGAGTGGTCACTTAGGTGGTGCCAATCAAGTTACACTTAAAATCGCTGAATTATTAGATTCAAATCCAGTGATCACGACTGCAACAGATACTCAAAATGTTGTAGCCTTGGATAATATTGCGAAAGAAGTAAATGGGTGGCGGGAAGAATTGCGCCACTTAGTGAAAGTATTCAATTCTTATTTAGCGAATAAGGACTGTGTCTATTTTTATCAAGAAAAGCCTTGGGTTTCTGACCTGAGAGGGCTAACAGTCATTGAAGAAAATCAGATTCAGGAAGTCCTTGCTAATAAGAGCCCATTTATTTGGTTGACCTCTCAAGCAGTTGAGGTTGACGAAGAAGTGGTAGCCCTGATTCATCCAAAACCCTATGTTTTAGGAGTTGGGGCAAAGAAGGATCTTCCACCTTCCACTTTTATGGAATCTTTTCATGCATTTTGTGAACAAGAGGGAATCTCCGGTTCAGAAATCGCAAAAATTGCTAGTATTGATGTCAAAAAAAATGAACAGGCGATACTAGAATTAGCCCAACACCTTGACTGTCCTTTCCAAACCTACTCTAAGGAGGAACTGCTAGTGGTGGCGGATAAATATCCGCAATCGGAATTTGTTAAGAAGACTGTTGGGGTTGGAAGTGTGGCGCTTGCTAGCGCGGACCTTGCAAGTAAAGGAAATGTGCTGACCCAACGGTTCGCACAAAATGGAGCAACATTTGCACTTGGTAAATT
>JAWGXY010000112.1:0-5640 GCA_032572035.1 Streptococcus parasanguinis | reverse complement strand
GTACGCATATAGGTAATCAAACCTTGAACACCAGAGCCAATATTGATTCCTTCGTACAATTGCTGCGCTACCATCATGGTCTTGCGTGTACGGAAGTTGATCTTATTGGCAGCATCCATCTGCATAGAAGAGGTTGTGTATGGAAGTGGCGCATTCCGACGACGTTCTTTCTTTTCAACTTTTTCAACGGTAAAATCTTTGCCATCTATGCGTTCAAGAACAGCTTTCACCTCTTCATTGGTGTTGAGCTTCATCTTCTTGCCATCAATCCCATAGAAGCTGGCTTGGAATTGCTTGGTCCCTTTTTTAAAGACACCATCAATGGTCCAGTATTCTTCCGGCTTGAAATCATTAATCTCATTTTCACGATCAATGATTAATTTGAGGGCAACTGATTGCACGCGCCCTGCAGAAAGTCCTTTTTTAACCTTTTTCCAAAGAATAGGCGAAATGGAATACCCTACAATCCGGTCCAAGACCCGACGTGCTTGTTGGGCATCGACCAAGTCCATATCGATTTGTCGCGGTTCTTTAAAGGCATTTTTTACTGCATCCTTGGTGATTTCGTTAAAGACCACGCGGTTCTTTTCTTTGGCATCCAAGTTCAAAATATGCGCTAAATGCCAAGAAATAGCTTCTCCCTCGCGGTCCGGGTCACTTGCTAGAAAGACTTGTTTGGCTTTTTTAGCTTCTTTTTTCAAATCATTGATCAAGGGACCTTTTCCGCGAATATTGATATACTCCGGTTCATAGTTATTGTCGAAATCGATCGACATGGTTGATTTTTTCAGGTCCCGAATATGACCCACACTAGCCATGACTTTGTAGTTACGACCAAGGTATTTCTCGATTGTTTTCGCCTTAGCAGGAGACTCCACAATCACCAAATTTTTCTTGGTTGTACTGCTTTTCTTTTTTGTTACCACGTTTTATCCCTCTGTATTGTATAAATCTCATTGAGTTTAATACATTTTAAGAAAGATGTCAACTAGGAACTTCTCCTATAGGAAAATCACAATTCGTATTTCAATTCATCAAGAATGTCCTGGCCTGAGGTGACAAGCTTTGCGCCTTCTTGAATCAGGTGATGGCAGCCTGCAGATTTTCCATCTAAAATATTTCCCGGAATAGCAAAAACGTCTCGGCCTTCTTCCATAGCACGCTCACAAGTAATCAAACTCCCTGAACGGAGTCGCGCCTCTGCCACAATCACTGCCTGACAGAGACCTGCAATGATGCGATTTCTCTCAGGAAAATGAAACTTAAGTGGGGCCTGCCCTGGACCATACTCGCTCAAGATCAGATGGTTTTCCCCCATATGTGCCTGCAGTCTTTGATTGCTTTTAGGATAAAAGACATCCAGTCCCGTTCCTATCACTCCGATGGTCTTGCCACCATTTCGTATACTGGCATAATGAGCTGTCGCATCAATTCCCTTAGCAAGTCCACTAACGATAACCAACTCATTCCCAAGTTCCTTAATAATCTTCTCTACAGAACGAACCCCTTCTCGCGTGGTCTCGCGAGCTCCAACAACTGCAATCTTCGGTCTGGTTAACAATTCCAAATCTCCCTGGTAAAAAAGGAGTACAGGAGGATTGTAAATCTGTAGCAATTCCTCAGGGTATTCAGGATCAAAAATGGATAGAGATGGGAACCGTTCAAACTCATCGTGTAAATGGTCTTCATCTAGTTGTCGGTATTTGTCTACAAAATGAAGGATACTGCGACAGCGAGCGATCCTCGCTATCTCTTCTAAGCTTGGTAAGACTTGCTCTTTCCTACAGTAGTCCAAGACTCTCAAGACTTGCTCATTTGATAAACCGGCTTCTTTTAATTTAAAGATTTCAAATTTCTCCATGGTCACCTTCTACTTCCTCTCACTTATTTATTCGAAAAAGAAAAGAAAAAAAGCCCTATTTCTAGAACTTTTTTTAATGTGTCGAAGAATAAAAGTAAGATGCAGCACCAATCAAGTTACTTTCATTGTGGAAGCGAGCCGCTTGAATGGGCAAAGCTTCAAATTGTTTATGCCCTTTTTGAGAGAGTAGGTCATGGTATTGTCGACTGATCTCATCGATCAGTAGTGGTTGACCACTAATGCCCCCGCCAATCGTCACCTTTTCAAGCAAGAGCAAAGATTGAAGATTAAAAATCAGAATAGCAATATCATGACAATATTCCTGAAACAAGGATGTCAGCTCCTCATGGCCTCCTTGATCAAGAGCTTTGAAAACAGCTATACCATCTGCCTTTTCTAAGTTCAAGATGTGACTAGCCTTATCAACGAATTGAACAGCTGAACCGGTGTTTTCCAAAAGATTGGAAATGCCTTGCAAAAAGAGTTCACGATGAAAGCGGCGATTTTCTGGTGTTCTTTCTGCCTTATCAATAGACCGAATGTATTCTGTCAGTTGCCATCCTCTCAATAGGTCACCATTCGAAATAAGAGCGAGGCCGACTCCTGTCCCCAAGACCAAGGTCGCACCACATGGACAATCTTTTAGATTACCAAGCCTTGCTTCCGCTAGACCAGCGGCTTCTCCATCATTGAGAACAGTGACGGGTACTTGAAATGTTTGTTCGAGTCTACTTGCTAGAGGAATGCCGCGCAAATATGGAATGAGACCACCTCGAAAGACAAAGCCAAGGCTCTTTTGGATCTCACCGGGGCATGAAATGGCGATTCCCTCGATTTCTTCCCTTACGGGTGTAACGATTTCTTCTAATCCTTGCCAAAACTCCTCAATCGTAGGTGGTGTTGGGATCTTGTCTGTATGAACCAATTGATAGTCTGCGTCCATCAGACCGTACTTTATAAAGGTACCACCGATGTCGATAGTGAATAGCATAACCTAATCCTCACACATTGATTTGACGGGTTCAAACGAACGCCGATGGATAGGGGTCACTCCCAGCTGGTCGAGGCCAGCCAGATGCTTAGCTGTCCCATAGCCAGCATTCTGCGCAAAATCATAACCTGGATATTCTCGATCAAACTTTTCCATCATCTGATCCCGAGTCACCTTGGCTACGATGGATGCTGCAGCAATGGATAAGGAGTTAGCATCCCCTTTGATGATACTAGTTTGGGAAATAGGAAGATCTAACTTCATAGCATCAATCAAGAGATGTTGAGGTCGTGGGTCTAGCTGACCAATGGCCTCCATCATTGCTAGCTTCGTAGCTTCATAGATATTAACCTGGTCAATCACGTGATTGTCCTTGATACCAATACCGATCGCAATGGCGTTTTGGAACACAGCTTCATAGATTTCCTTGTGTTTGGATTTTGGAATCTTTTTACTATCGTTTAGCCCTGGAATCTTACAAGCTTTCGGCAAGATCACGGCAGCTGCAACAACTGGACCCGCTAATGGGCCACGTCCCACTTCATCCACACCTGCAATAAGATCAATCCCTTGAGCATAAAGTTCTTTCTCATAGGCTAGCATTTTTTCCAAACGCAAGTCTTCATCCACTTGTTTTTGGAGTTCGCGTTTTCGTTTGCTGATAGCCGCTTGAACGCCTGCTCGACCATCAAGGATCAACTCTTCAAATAAGGGATGATCTAGCTCGTCAATCATTGCTAAACGCTCTTTAACTTCTTTAATCGTTGGCATCTATTTCACCTACGCGATCAAGGGTATAGCGACCCAAACGACCATCACGTACATCCTTGACGAACAAGCTGTAAAAGCGATCGTAATCATCTCGGAAGCCTAAGAGTTGAGTCATTTCCATGATGATTTCTGGAGCTTCCTCCTCTAAATTCATTTGCTTATAGCGTTCTTGCAACTCTTTTGGGTAGTGGGATTTAAAATACTCAAGACCAAAAATAGTCACCTCATCCATTGGCAATAACTGGTCCTTAATGGCACCCGTTAAAGCTAATTTTAGAGCTACATCTTCATCTTCAAACTTGGGCCAGAGAATCCCTGGAGTATCCAAGATTTCAAGGTCTTTATTGGTTTTCAACCATTGTTGCCCCTTGGTTACCCCTGGTTTATTTCCAACAACAGCAATCTTTTTCCCTGCTAAGCGGTTCATAAGAGTTGATTTCCCAGCATTAGGAATCCCGATGATCATGGTCCGAAGGGTTTCAATCTGAATTCCTCGTTCCTTCTGACGAGCAATTTTATCGGCCATCAAAGACTTAGCAGCATCTGTTACTTTTTTTACCGTAGATTGCTCTTTAGAGTTGATAGCCAAGGTTTTAATGCCTTGAGATTCGAAATAGTCCTGCCATTCTTTTGTCGCCACAGGATCTGCCAAGTCTACCTTGTTCAAAATCATTAATTTGGGCTTATCACCAACAATTTTCGTTAACATAGGATTTTGGCTTGATAGTGGCAAACGAGCATCTACCAATACCGTCACAAAATCCACAAATTTCAAATTTTCTTGTACTTGTCTTCTAGCTTTGGACATGTGTCCAGGAAACCATTGAATAGTTGCCATAATCTCACTTCCTTTCCAGTTCAATCTATTCTATTATACCATGTTTTCTGAAATCACTGTGATTAATAAAAATACTAAAAAAGAAGCTACCTAAGTAACTTCTTTTTTATATTCTAGCGAATTTGCTCAAAATGCAAATGCACGGCGATGTGATCACCATAGCCACTTCGTTCCAAATCGCGTTGCAAGCGATAAGAAATGTAGTGTTCTGCAATGGTAATATAACCTGCTCCCAGCAAGCGTTGTTCCACTAATGATTGGATCATGCTGATGGTTGCGCGTTCTACTTGAGCTTCATCCAAATCCATGGCAACTTTCTTCGTTACTTGAGCTAAGTTTTGTCGCAAATCATCTGTCAAAACATAGACAACTTGCGCAGCTTTCAAAATAGCTTGGTAAATTTTATCTGGGTTGAATTCAACCACTTCTCCACTACGTTTAATGACTTCCATCGGAGTCTCCTTTATTTTAAATTTTCATGAATACTCCATTTCCTCGATAAAGAAATGAAGACCTACTACTTTATTATATAATTTTTTTACAAAGAATCAAAGGTCTTTCAAAAAATAGATTCATTCATTGGGAAGTTAAGTTATTTTTATTCAAACACAATTTCTACAATAAAATGTTAGTAATCTGGTCTTAAAACTCCCGTAATGATCTCTTTGGTTGCATGGTAATCCCCATCTACTACAACCTTGATGATGCGCTTCGCATCTTCTGCCGGTGCTGGCACCAATGGCAAACGAGTTGGCCCTGCTTCAAAGCCCATATAGTTTAAAACAGCTTTGACAGGAGCTGGACTCGGATAAGAAAAGAGAGCATTGACTTTAGGGATAAATTGACGTTGGATGGCTGCAGCTTTTTTTATATCGTTGTGCTCAATGGCTTGGAACATCTCATACATCTCATCTCCATTTGTATGAGAGGCTACTGAGATCACCCCATCAGCTCCAAGGTTCATAGCATGGAAAGCATCTCCATCTTCCCCTGTATAGACGAGAAATTCTTCGGGCTTGTGTTCAATCAAGTAGGCCATATTGGCAAGAGTTGTACACTCTTTAACCCCGATAATGTTTGGATGTTCTGCCAAACGAAGCATGGTTTCAGGGGTCATTTCCACTACCACACGCCCTGGAATATTGTAGATAATAATCGGAAGATTGGATGCATCCGCAA
>JAWGXY010000111.1:0-5726 GCA_032572035.1 Streptococcus parasanguinis | reverse complement strand
CGCTGATTTCATCAGCTTTTACAGCCCTACTCAACTGTGCGGAGGTGGGACGACGAAATCGAATTCTAACGAATTACCGATTTCTGTCCCACTCTCTTTCTTTATTCTTGGATCATGGCTAGGAGATCCTCTCCTGTAGTGGTTGGAAGGATTCGAACTCGTTTGAGGGCGTAGAGGCCATCAGCGGAGCTGGCGAGTCCATTTTTAGTGGTGAGGCCTAGTTTGTAGTCAGCTTTCTTGGCTTGGTCGATTGTAACCTGGCTGTAGCGACCAGATGGGTAGACGATAACGCTAGTATTTTGATCCAGCACCTTATCCAGCAGGCGTTTAGAAGCGACCAGCTCATTCTTTTGGGTTTCAAGACTGGAATTGGCTAGGTCTGGATGATTGACCGTATGGCTTTCAAAGGTCAAGCCAGCTTTTTTCATCTCTTTGATTTGGTCAAAGGTCAGGACATTTTCTTTTTCCTTTTGGGTAAAGTCCGTGATGATATTGTTGGTGGCGGTCATCTTGTACTTCTTAAGAAGCGGATAGACGATGGTATAGAAATCCTCGACGCCATCATCAAAGGTCAACCAGACATATTTCTTTCCTTTTGGCACTTCATTTTTTGCGAGGATCCGATAGGCTTCCTCAGGTGTCAGGGTGTAGTAACCCGCTTTTTTCAGGGCCTTTAGTTGGCTTTCAAAGGTTTCTGGATCGACAATCAGATTGGCATTGGCAGCTTCAGACTCGGCCATATTGTGCACGGAGTGGTACATGAGGATGGGCAGTTTAACCGGCTTTTTCATTCGGGTCCACTCGATAGAGGAACTGTGTTCATCTAGCGAGCGCGTCACGGCAGTACCACTGGTATTTCCGTCACTCAGCTGAGTGATCCTTTTGATCAGAAGAAAGCTACAAATAAAGATACAGACCAAGAGGAGTGCATTGATTCCAAGTAGGACTTTGATTTTTTTAGGTACTCTTCGTTTACTCATAGTGTCACCGTTTTCATCATTTTCTCTATTGTACCACAAATTCTATGTTCTTTTCCAGAACTTGCTACAGGCAGATCCTGTCATGAAAATTCAGAATTTTTAAGGCAATTGGCTGTCAAACGCTCAAGTTTTTGTTATAATGGAGCTACTATAGAAAATTCAAGGAGTCAATAGGATGTCTGTTAAGATTGCCTTACTAGGATTTGGTACTGTTGCAAGTGGCGTACCATTTTTATTAAAAGAAAACCATGAAAAAATCACCCAGGCAGCTCAAGATGAAATCGAGATCGCTAAGGTCTTGGTTCGTGATGATGCGGAAAAGGAAAAATTGCAAGCTGCTGGTCACAACTACAACTTTGTGACCAATGTCGATGAGATCATTGAAGACAAAGACATTGCCATCGTGGTCGAATTGATGGGTCGTATCGAGCCAGCTAAGACCTTTATCACCCGTGCCCTGGAAGCAGGCAAGCATGTAGTTTCTGCTAACAAAGACCTTCTTGCCGTTCATGGAAGCGAGTTGCTAGAGATTGCTCAAAAACACCAAGTGGCCCTTTATTATGAAGCTGCCGTAGCTGGTGGGATCCCAATCCTTCGGACCTTGGTGAATTCCCTTGCTTCTGACAAGGTGACCAAAGTGCTCGGTGTGGTCAATGGAACCTCTAACTTCATGATGACTAAAATGGTCGAAGAAGGCTGGACTTATGAGGATGCTTTAGCAGAAGCGCAACGTCTTGGTTACGCTGAAAGTGATCCAACCAACGACGTTGAAGGAATTGATGCTGCTTACAAGATGGTGATCTTGAGCCAGTTCGCTTTTGGAATGAATATCCAATTTGACCAAGTAGGTCACAAAGGAATCAGCCAAATCACTCCTCAAGATGTCTCAGTTGCTCAAAGCCTTGGCTATGTCATCAAGCTTGTCGGCTCTATCGTTGAAACGGAATCAGGGATTGCAGCAGAAGTGACACCAACCTTCCTTCCAAAACAACATCCACTCGCAGGAGTGAACGACGTTATGAATGCGGTCTATGTGGAATCCATCGGTATTGGGGAGTCTATGTACTACGGACCAGGTGCTGGTCAAAAACCAACTGCGACCAGTGTCGTAGCCGACATCGTTCGCATTGTCCGTCGACTAAAAGAAGGAACAATCGGTAAAGCCTTCAATGAATACAGCCGCCCTCTTCAATTGGCTAAACCAGAAGACGTGAAGAACAATTATTACTTCTCAATCAAGGCACCAGATGCGACTGGTCAAATCTTGCGTCTTGCGGAGATCTTTAATGCAGAAGGAGCTTCCTTCAAGCAAATCCTCCAAGAAGACTCAGATGGTCACTATGCAAGTGTTGTCATCATTACCCACCAAGTTAACCAGACCCAATTCAAGAACTTGGTTGAAAAATTGGATTCAGAGGCGAATTTCGAACTCTTGAATACCTTTAAAGTCTTGGGAGAATAAGCATGAAAATTATTGTTCCAGCAACCAGTGCCAATGTAGGGCCAGGATTTGATTCTGTTGGGATTGCCGTGACTCGCTATTTGACCATTGAAGTCCTTGAACCAGCAGATGCTTGGTTTATTGAGCATGATCTTGGAGCAGGGATTCCGACAGACGAGAAAAACCTCTTACTCTCAACAGCTCTTTCTATCTCAACGGATATGCAACCCCATCGGGTCAAGATGACTAGTGAAGTGCCTTTGGCGCGTGGTCTTGGATCTTCTAGCTCTGTCATTGTAGCAGGGATTGAATTGGCCAATCAATTAGCTAACCTCCAGCTATCAGATGCTGAGAAATTACGCATCGCGACCGAGATCGAAGGTCATCCGGATAATGTAGCTCCGGCTATCTTTGGGAATATGGTCATTGCGAGCTACATCGGTGAAGATGTCCAATATGTCACGGCTGACTTCCCAAGCTGTGACCTTGTGGCCTTTGTACCGAGCTACCAATTGAAGACCAGTGATAGTCGGAATGTCCTACCGAAAGAATGGTCTTATAAGGAAGCTGTCGCAGCTAGTAGCGTTGCCAATGTTGCCATCGCAGCTCTCCTCAAGGGAGATTTGCTGACGGCTGGTCGCTCCATCGAGTCAGATCATTTCCACGAACGCTACCGTCAATCTCTTGTCAAAGAGTTCCCTCAGGTCAAAGAAGTAGCACATGCTCATGGGGCCTACGCTACCTATCTGTCAGGAGCAGGCCCAACAATCATGAACCTCTTAGCGCCAGAGCATACAGCAGCCTTTGTCGCAGCTCTTGAAAAACTCGGACTAGAAGGTCAGATTTTCCAACTTAAAATCGACACATTTGGCGTTCGTGTTGAGAAATAAACCTCAATGTAACACAAATGAAAGAAGGATGTATACGAATGTATATGTCCTTTTTGCTTCTTCTATGGTAGAATGGGAATTGTATGGGGAAAAGCTCAAGCTTTCCCGAAAATCTAGGGGGAAACATGAAACCAGAATATTTATATAGTATTGCTACCGATCTTGGTCTGCAATTTGATGGCGAAGCTCGTGTGATGTACGGGGAGCGTGAAGGCTTCTTGTTAGTCATTGAAGGCGCTCAAACCAAGAATGTATTTACCATTTCACTCAGTGTGAAACAAGGTTCCGAAGGAGACTTGATCGAAGAAAGTGAAATTCTTTGGAATGAATTGAAAGAACAATCAAAAGCCATTAATGCCATCTCTTCTGATGGTTACTTGACCTCGATCGTAGTCAAAGGTGGAATGACCAAAGGGAAGGCTGTCGAAACCTTATGGACAGCTATCCAAGATATTGTTGATTTCTTGCTCAACCACCAATTTGTGCAAGTGAATGCGGAAACTGGTGAGGAAGGGCCAATCGGTCTGTATCAAATTGGAGATGCGATCTTTTTAATCGACGATGAAACCTTTAGAGCCTACCAAGCCGAAGTGCAAGATACAGTTGAGGCTTATGAAGCGCGGGAAGAAAACTTCCTTTTAGGGATTGTAGGGGCTGTGATCGGTGTAATCATCGGTGGAGCAGTTGCCCTCTTGGTAGCGCGTCTTGGCTATGTATCTGTTTTAGCAGGGGCTGCCCTCGGTTATTGTACTATCAAAGGTTATGAGATTCTTGGTAAGAAATTGACTAAAAAAGGTGTGGTAGTTTCAGCTATTTTGATGGTCTTGACCGTCTTTTTGGTCAACCAATTAGATTATACTTTGGCGCTTATGAGTGAACTGGATTTGCCATTTGATATGTCCTGGACGCTTCTCAATGAAGCGACATTTTCAGGGGACGTCCCAGATAAATTTTACTTGAATCTAGGCTTGCTAGCTGTCTTTACTCTTGGTGGTGCTTGGATTTCGGTCAAATCAGCTCTGGATGGACAAAAGAATCGTGCTATCGCACGTAAAATTGCATAATAAATGGTAAAAGGAAGGCCTGAATATTATAGGTCTTCTTTTGTTTTTTAGGGTCGAAAAATAGTCAAAAATTTGGTATAATAGTTTGTATTTTTATAGAGAGAGAACAGACAGAAAGATGAATGAAAAAATGAATCAAATTCTTGAAGGGATTGATATCCGTTTTCAAGAACCATTAAAACATTATACCTATACAAAGGTCGGTGGGAATGCTGAATTTTTAGCCTTCCCTCGCAACCAATACGAATTAAAACGCATCGTCCAATTTGCCAACCAAGAGCAAATTCCATGGATGGTCCTGGGCAATGCGTCCAATATCATTGTCCGTGATGGGGGCATTCCGGGATTTGTCATTATGTTTGATCGCTTGCGAGATATCAGTGTGGATGGTTATGTGATCGAAGCAGAGGCAGGAGCTAAACTCATCGACACCACTCATGTGGCATTGCACCATAGTTTGAAAGGCTTCGAGTTTGCTAGTGGCATTCCAGGCAGTGTCGGTGGTGCTGTCTTTATGAATGCGGGAGCCTATGGGGGAGAAATCGCTCATGTCCTAGTATCCTGTAAGGTCTTGACCAAAGACGGGGAGATCGAAACTCTGTCAGCGAGTGAACTAGCTTTCGGTTACCGTCATTCTAAGATTCAAGAGACAGGTGCTGTCGTCATCTCTGCCAAATTTGCTTTGTCACCAGGCAATCACGAGCAAATCAAACAGGAGATGGATCGGTTGACCCATCTTCGTCAGTTGAAACAACCCCTTGAATACCCTTCTTGTGGATCTGTCTTTAAGCGTCCTGTCGGTCATTTTGCAGGTCAATTGATCAGCGAAGCAGGTCTGAAAGGCTATCGAATTGGTGGTGTGGAAGTTTCTGAAAAGCATGCTGGCTTTATGGTCAATGTCGACAATGGAACAGCTAAGGACTACGAAGACCTGATCGCCCATGTTATTGAGGCAGTAGAAGCTCACTCAGGCGTCCGTTTAGAACCAGAAGTTCGTATTATCGGTCAAGCCTAAGAACGTTAGTATTGAAGAACAATTGATAGTGTAAACATCGATAGCATCAGTCGGAAAGGGGGTGAGTGCCTATCGATACCGTAAATAGGTGGGGCAGTCTAATAAGTCCCCGAGAGGTATTGGTGGTCTGACAGGTCTTCCTGTCAGCCGCTGCGTTTTCGTTTGAAAAGCAGTTTGGTAATCGTAGTAAAGAAGGAATTTATGTGAATTGAAAAAACCAATTATTGAGTTTAAAAATGTAACAAAGGTCTTTGAAGATAGCGGAACCGTTGTCCTAAAGGATATCAATTTTGAATTGGAAGAAGGGAAGTTCTATACCCTGCTCGGTGCATCTGG
>JAWGXY010000110.1:0-5781 GCA_032572035.1 Streptococcus parasanguinis | reverse complement strand
CAACCGAATCTAGGACCTGATCGTCTTGCTTGACCATGGCATAGCCACGCGCAATAATCCGACTGGTATCGAGCATCAAGAGGGCTTCTGATAAGCCTTGGACCTTGATCTTTTGCTCTTTTAGGACTTGTTCCATTCGGTTGGTTAAGAGTCTCTTATCTTGGAGCAGGCGGTCCTGGTAGCGCTCGATGCGATGCAAAGGAGACATGGCCTCTAGACGATGACGCAGACCTTGTAGCTGATTGGCCCCTTGTCCATAAGCATCCCGCATCCCTTGTTTTAATCGCAATTGCAACTGGTCAATCTTTTGCAGGTAGCCATCATAGAGTCTTTCAGGCTGTCTAAAAATGACCGATTGACTTAATTTGGCCAAGCGTTCACGATTATAGGCCAAGCGATTGGACATAGCTGTTGCCATGCGATTTTCCTGCTTTTGTAAATGGGACAAGAGATCCAACTTAGTTACTGGGGTGGCCAATTCAGCAGCGGCTGTCGGAGTAGCGGCTCGTCGGTCTGCTACAAAATCGGCTAGAGTCGTATCTGTCTCATGTCCAACACTGGAGATAATCGGAATCCGCGATTCAAAAATGGCTCGCACCACTGCTTCTTCATTAAAGGCCCAGAGATCTTCAATTGAACCACCCCCACGACCGATAATCAAGACGTCCAAATCATCCCGTTGGTTAGCCCTTTGAATATTAGCAACCACCTCACTTGCAGCGCCTTCTCCCTGGACCTTGGTCGGGTAGAGCACGATATCCACACCAGGAAAACGACGGCTCACCGTTGTGATAATATCGCGAATCACGGCCCCACTTTGACTAGTGATGACCCCGATCTTTCTTGGGAATTGTGGTAGAGCTTGCTTCCACCGATCCTGAAAAAGCCCTTCTTCGGTCAGCTTTTTCTTGAGTTGCTCAAACTGAATAGCTAAGGCCCCTACACCATCTGGCTCCGCCTTTTCGATGACAATGGAATAACTCCCACTTGGCTCATAGAGTTGGATCCGACCAATGACATTGATTTTCATGCCTTCTTCTAGCTCAAAGCCAAAACTCTTATAGATCCCAGCCCAAACAGTCGCCTGAATCACAGCCTTTTCATCCTTTAGAGAGAAATACTGGTGGTTGGGACGTTTTCGGAAATTGGAGACCTGCCCTGTCAGATAAACCCTTTCCAAATAGGGATCCTTATCAAATTTTAATTTCAAATATTTAGTCAAACTTGATACGGATAAATAGTTGGACATAGGAACTCCTTTCTGCAGAATATGATCAAGTTTAATTATACCAAAAAACACCAAAAAAGGCTGGCAGACAAAGCGAAATCATGAATTTCCTTTCTCTACAAGCCTCATTTTATTCAAGTCACTTTCTACTGGTCTATTTTAAACCAGCTTCCCTATTTTTCACACTTCTCTAATCGTTCAATAAAGGAGCTAAGAAGTGTTTGGAGTTCCCCTTCATTAACTCTATGGGAGGAACTGGAAATATCGCCGTTCTCTCTGCATCTGATCGAATGGAAATGATCGCCTTCGCCCAAATAGCCAACCGACTAAGCGGGGCTATCATCCTCATTCTCGGAGGACTCCTCGCTTCCGTCCTATCCTAAAACAAAAAGGCAAGTCCTGCGACTTGTCTTTTTGTTCTTTAGGAGATTGTTATATACCTATTTTTGATATGTTTTTACAACTAAATCGACCCCTTCATCTGCTTTGAAGGTATAGACAGGGTTCTCAGTCGTTTCATAAAAGGTCATTGATAGAGTTTTACCATCCACGAATACTTCAATTGAGTTGGTATCTCGAAGAATCGAGAAATGAAGATCCTTTTCACCATCCAACTGAATCCATCTTGATTGAATTTCTGGGCTTTCTTTTCCAGAAATGAGGTGTCCAAATTGGTCTCGACTCAAGCTAAAGCGTTTATTGGAGGCATCGTAAATCAATTGCAAGGCACTATCAGCATAAGATTCATTCCCATAGCTTAGGATAAAGGAGCGACCTGATTTAGCACCTATCTCAAACAAGGTTTGTTTCCCTCTAGCTGGGATCGTGATTTGATTGCCCTTCACAATGGTTTCTGGCGCATTCTCTACAAGGAAGTGATCTTTCACAGACTCAGGTAATTCCTGAACCAATCTTCCGTCTCTCAAACCTAATTTTCTAGGAACCGTCATGCTTCCTGCCCACCCATGAGCTAAATCATGACTGGGGATAGACCGGTGCCACATTTGCATCCAGGCAACCATGCATCGTTCGCCATTTGACCCTTGACAAGTTTGAGGAGCATAGAAATCCAAACCGCCATCAATTTCATCATAGGAATCGATATGAAAGTGCCCTGTTTCCCAATCCATGTCACCGATAAAGGCAACCGTCGAATTTAAGTTCCAGTATTTTTCTTGCTGCCTTTCCATTTCAATGGGAGACAGGATCAAGACCCATTTGCCATCTAAAGGGAAGAAATCAGGACACTCCCACATAATCCCTTGCCCTTTTTCACCTTCTAAAAGAACAGATGTAAAGGCCCAATCTACTAGATTACTTGATGCAAATAGGAGAATTTGACCTCTGTCATCTGGCGTCTTAGAAGCAACGACAGTGTAATAGCTTCCTTGATATTCAAATACTTTAGGATCACGAAAATCTGCAATATCTGCGATCCCCTCAATATGTTGAGCATGGACCACAGGATTAGTAGGCAATTTTTCAAAGGTAATGCCATCTGTCGACACCGCAAGACACTGAGTCTCTTCTCGCTTTTCCTCATCGTCTACATGACCCGTATACAGCAAATAGAGCTTGTCATCTTTCACAATAGCACTCCCCGAGAAACAACCATCCTTATCATAGCTTTCACTTGGTGCTAAAGCTACTGGCAGTTCTTCCCAATGGAGAAGATCTTTTGATTTGGCATGCCCCCAATGCATGAGACCCCAAACACTATCATAGGGATAGAATTGGTAAAACAAATGGTATTCCCCACGGAAATAAACAAAGCCATTTGGATCGTTCATCCAGCCGATTGGAGGTAACAAATGAAATGCTCCTCTATATTGCTGGTTAACCTTCTTCCTGTTTTCATCGATATACTGATTTGCCTTCCGAATGCTTTCCTTCATCTTTTTTACCTATTTTCTATTTTCAGTGCTGGTAACCTGATCTTTGTCACTCCACTTTTTCATCCATTTTGGGATTTCTTGGCTAATGGTCGTCGGTAGAACCACATAAACCTCCTTGCTCAAGTCTTCTGCAATGGCTGAATGGAGATAGGTCGCAACCACCACACGCTCATAGAGACTGACCTGTGGGAATTGACCCGCAAATCCTGCGATCATCCCTGCCAAGGTATCCCCCATTCCACCTGTGGCTTGATAGGGACCACCAACATCTAGCTTATAGCCCTCATCTTGCCCACTTGTCCAAATGCGGGTGTGAGGCCCTTTTTCTACAATGACAGTCCCTTGAGGAAAGTTCTGTACTGCTCTTCGACTCTTGCCTTCTATCTGGCTTGCTAGATCAAGTCCCGATAGTTTTTCCCATTCTTTTTGATGAGGGGTAAAGACCAACTGAGCCTCTGGCAGGTCAAACTGAGAAGCTGCAAAAAGACTAATAGCTCCGCCATCTAATATCAAGACCTGCTGGCTAGAGACATGCTCAAAAATCATGTGTAAGATCGCTTGGCTTTCTCTTGCTTCCTTTAAGCCCGGTCCTACGAGAATCACACCGGCTTTTTGGAGCTGCTCACAAAGGAGTTCGTGATCGGCTAGATCAAAGCCCATGGCTTCAGGAAGATGGCTATGAAGGGCTGTCAGATTATCAGGATCTGTTGCGACAGTAACCAGCCCCGCTCCACTATGAACCGCAGCAAGGGCTGCCATAATAATAGCTCCTCCATAGGGGTAAGTTCCCCCAATCAAGAGCAGGCGACCAAAATCGCCCTTATAAGAATTCTCCTCTCGCTTCACAATAACACGCTGGATCTCTTCTTTCTGAACTGTTCTCATACCTTCCTCATTTCTAGTGAAAA
The DNA here is from genome assembly GCA_032572035.1 of Streptococcus parasanguinis. Classification (GTDB taxonomy): domain Bacteria; phylum Bacillota; class Bacilli; order Lactobacillales; family Streptococcaceae; genus Streptococcus; species Streptococcus parasanguinis_AB. Next base: position 1,750 of record JAWGXY010000110.1, on the reverse strand, counting down.
AGGAGAAGCCACGACTCCCCCTCCATCTTTTATTTTCCTCTGAATTCTGCAAAGACTTGCAAGATCTTAGCAGCCACAGCTTGTGGTTGATTTTGTTTGGCTACCAATTGATCATCCGCATAAGGCTGAAGGGCTGGAAAATCACCAATCTGAACTGCATAAAGAGCTTTTTCAAAGAGCTCGATATCATTTTGATCATTGCCAAAAGCCACGAAATTCTCTCCACAGAGTTCTTCTACGGTTGTCGCTTTATGCGTGTCTGCTGGATTGAGATAGATGCATTTTTCATGCGCATGATAGCGGATATGGGCCTTGTCTGTCTTTTCGATCCGCTCGATGATCTCATCCACGAGCTCCTCATGGCCACCCATATAGATCACGACCTTAATCGGATCTGTCAGCTCCTCTAATGAACGATACTGGGCTTTCTTGAGGGGATCTACATTAGCAACAAAAGGAATCTTTTCCAAAATCTGTCCGCTGTAATCAAAGGTATCATCCACAAAAAATGGTAGATTGTAATGGCGGCAAAAGCCAAGGACTTCCCGATACACATCCTTGTCCAATTGTTCCTCATATACTAATTGCCCCTGGCGATAGGCCAATCCACCATTTAAGCCTATCACGAGTTGCTGACTCAATGGGTCCCCTAAAAGACCCAAGCAGTCCCGGTAAGAACGTGCAGAAGCAAAGGCAACTTCATGGCCAAATTCTTCTGCTCTCAATAAGACCTGTTTGATTTCATCATCGATTGTGACACCATCGAATGACAGGGTTCCATCTAAATCAAATACAAACTTCATCTTGTTCACACTTTCATTTTTTTAAGGCACGAACAGCTGCTTCGTAGGTCTGCTCCATCAGCATGGTGACAGTCATAGGCCCAACCCCTCCTGGTACCGGGGTAATATGACTGGCCAAAGGTGCAACAGAGTCAAAATCGACATCCCCACACAATTTGCCATTCTCATCGCGATTCATTCCGACGTCAATAACAACGGCGCCTTCTTTCACGAAGTCTGCTGTTACAAATTTTGCACGACCGATCGCCACAACCAGGATATCCGCTCTTTTAGCGATTTTAGGCAGATGATGGGTCCGGGAATGGGTCAAGGTTACCGTGGCATTTTTGGCGAGGAGCAACTGCGCCATAGGTTTTCCAACGATATTGGAACGACCAATCACGACTGCACGCTTCCCTTCTAGATCAATCCCGTACTCTTTGAACATCTCCATGATACCAGCGGGAGTCGATGGCACCATAATCGGATTTCCAGCCCACAAGCGTCCCATATTCAATGGATGAAAGCCATCCACATCTTTTGTCGGATCAATGGCTAAAAGAACCGCATCCGCATCGATATGCTTAGGCAGTGGCAACTGCACTAAGATTCCATGCCAAAGAGGATCTTGATTGTAGTGTTCGATCACTTCTAATAATTCATCTTGGCTGATATTTTCAGGAAGTTGTCTCACTTCACTGCGAAAGCCTGCCGCAATAGCAGAACGCTCTTTATTTCTTACATAAATCTTGCTGGCTGGATTATCTCCTACCACGATTACAACAAGGCCAGGTACAACCCCTGTCTCTTCTTTTAATCGTGCTGTTTTCTCTGCAATCTCACCCTGTAATTTTGTAGCGAGCGCCTTTCCATCAATGAGTGTCGTCATGTCAATTCTCTTTCTAGTCAAGTAATGAAAATAGTCCTCTCTATTATAGCAGATTTCAAGTCTCAAACCTAACTGTTCC
>JAWGXY010000109.1:0-5887 GCA_032572035.1 Streptococcus parasanguinis | reverse complement strand
TGATTTCATCAGCTTTTACAGCCCTACTCAACTGTGCGGAGGTGGGACGACGAAATCGAATTCTAACGAATTACCGATTTCTGTCCCACTCTCTTTTTACTTTTTTAATAATGTTAGAAAATGACGGTTAGGAAGCGCTTTAAAGAGGAATATAAACAAAAATAAACAAAATACGACAAAAAATGATTGACAATCAATCAATATAGTGATATACTCTAACCATAAAATAAATAGTTAGATAAGGAGGTGGCAACAATGGGATTAAATCAACTCTTTAACAAAAATCTTGTATTTTGCCTACATGCCAAGGATCAAACAGATCTCTTTGAGCAGGTAGCAAGCTTACTTGAAGAGCGACAGATTGTGACACCAACCTATCGTTCCGCTTTGATTGAGCGTGAAAAGTCTTTCCCGACTGGATTAGACATGGAATTTCTTGGTAAGGACTTACCAAATGTGGCGATCCCGCACACAGACATTGTCCATAATCTCACTGAGAATGTGGTCGTGGTTCGTTTGGATCAACCCGTAACCTTCCATAATATGATTGCTCCAGATAAGGAAGTTCAAGTTTCACTTTTATTCTTCATTATCAACAATTCAAGCTCTAGCCAAACCAATATTTTGGCCCAGCTGATGGATTTCTTTACATCCAATGGAAATCTCGAAGCTCTATCAAAATTAGATAGTGAAGATAAGCTTTATCAATACATTACGGAAACTATTTCCTAAAACATTCGTAAATATTTATAATGGAGGACATCCAAATGATTAAAATTTTAGCTGCCTGTGGGGCAGGCGTTAACTCTAGCCACCAAATTAAGAGTGCGGTAGAAGAAGAGTTGTCAAACCGCGGTTATGATGTGCGTTGTGACGCTGTCATGGTCAAAGACGTCAATGAAGACTTGATTTCAGGTTATGATATCTTTACTCCAATTGCTGCAACTGATTTGGGATTCGATCCTGGTATTCCAGTGGTAGAAGCAGGACCAATTTTATTCCGTATTCCAGCAATGAGTGCGCCAGTCTTTGATAATATCGAAGCTGCCATTAAAGAACATGGATTAAGTTAATATTTTTTTAAAACAGTTTGTAAGCGTTATCCAATGATAAAATTGGGAAGGATTAAAGCCTAATATAACAAATTATAAATCGGGAGGATTTATTATGAATGGCATTATTGATTTTGCCAATAAGTTTTTCAAACCCATCCTAGACATGGGTGCTCCGATCATCATGTTGATCGTCTTGACTTTAATGGCTCTCTTGTTTGGAGTGAAATTCTCTAAAGCCCTTGAAGGTGGTATTAAACTTGCCATCGCCCTTACTGGTATCGGTGCTATCATCGGTATGTTGAATGGAGCTTTCTCAGCGTCTCTTGCAAAATTCGTTGAGAACACAGGTATTCAATTGAATATCACTGACGTTGGTTGGGCACCTCTTGCGACCATCACTTGGGGGTCTGCCTGGACACTTTACTTCTTGTTGATTATGTTGATCGTCAACGTTATCATGCTTGCGATCAAGAAGACTGATACACTTGACGTCGATATCTTCGATATCTGGCACTTGTCTATCACTGGTCTTTTGATCAAATGGTATGCGGACAACAACGGTGTCAGCCAAGGTTTATCACTCTTCTTGGCAACTCTTGCAGTTGTCCTTGTAGGGATTATGAAAATCATCAACTCAGACTTGATGAAACCAACATTTGATGATTTGTTGAATGCACCAAGTTCATCACCTATGACTTCAACTCACATGAACTACATGATGAACCCAATCATCATGGTCTTGGATAAAATCTTTGACAAATTCTTCCCAGGTCTTGATAAATACGACTTCGACGCTGCTAAGTTGAACAAGAAGATCGGTTTCTGGGGATCTAAATTCTTTATCGGTTTCCTTCTTGGTATCGTCATCGGTATCATGGGTACTCCACATCCAGTAGCTGGTGTCCCAGATGCTGCCAAATGGGAATTGGTTATTAAAGGTTGGTTGAGCCTTGGTTTGACTGCCGGTGTCTGCTTGGAATTGTTCTCATTGATCGGTTCTTGGTTCATCGCAGCGGTAGAACCATTGTCACAAGGTATTACAAACGTTGCTACTAAACGTCTTCAAGGACGTAAATTCAACATCGGTTTGGACTGGCCATTTATCGCTGGTCGTGCTGAAATTTGGGCTTGTGCCAACGTACTTGCACCAATCATGTTGATCGAAGCAGTGCTTCTTTCTAAAGTCGGAAATGGTATCTTGCCACTTGCAGGTATCATCGCTATGGGTGTGACTCCAGCCTTGTTGGTTGTAACACGCGGTAAATTGATCCGTATGATCATCTTCGGAAGCCTTCTCTTGCCACTCTTCCTTCTTTCAGGAACATTGATTGCACCATTTGCAACTCAATTGGCTAAGAGTGTTGATGCCTTCCCTAAAGGGGTAGCTTCTACTCAATTGATCACTCACTCAACTCTTGAAGGACCAGTTGAAAAATTGCTCGGTTGGACAATCGGTAACGCAACAACTGGTGATATCAAAGCTATCCTTGGTGTAGTTGTCTTCTTGGCATTCTATATCGGAATCTTCGCTTGGTACAGAAAACAAATGATCAAACGTAACGAAGAATATGCTGCAAATGCAAAATAATCGTCATATGTAGTTTGAAAACTGACACCATATCTGTTGTGGATATGGTGTTTTTATTTTAAAAAAATGTTCGAAAATAAACAATTTAATGTTGACTTTCGTTCAAAATAGGTGTAATATAATATCAAAAGTAAGAAAATGTTCCTTTGTGAAAAATTAACAACAGGGATATTTGCTGAAACGAACAAAAGGAGGACAGGACATGTCTATTGTAATTGGTGCAGATGCTGCAGGATTAAGATTAAAAGATCTCGTGAAAGAGTTTCTTGTAAAAGAAAACTTTGATGTTGTGGATGTAACTGCTGAAGGTCAAGATTTTGTAGATGTGACACTTGCAGTTGCTAGCGAAGTGAACAAAAACGATCAAAATCTTGGAATCGTGATTGATGCTTACGGTGCTGGTCCATTTATGGTTGCAACTAAAATCAAAGGAATGGTAGCAGCAGAAGTTTCAGATGAACGATCTGCTTATATGACACGTGGCCACAACAATTCTCGTATGATTACCATGGGTGCTGAAATTGTTGGGGATGAATTAGCCAAGAACATTGCCAAAGGCTTCGTCAATGGTAAATACGACGGTGGTCGTCACCAAATCCGTGTCGATATGTTGAATAAGATGTGCTAATGAGAGGAGAATTCAAATGAGAATTGCAATTGGTTGTGATCACATTGTGACAAATGAAAAAATGGCTGTTTCTGATTTTTTGAAATCAAAAGGATATGAAGTACTCGACTTTGGGACTTATGACCATACACGTACCCACTATCCAATCTTTGGTAAAAAAGTCGGTGAAGCTGTAGCAAGTGGCCAAGCTGATCTTGGTGTTTGTATCTGTGGTACTGGTGTTGGGATCAACAATGCTGTTAACAAAGTACCTGGTATCCGTTCTGCTTTGGTACGCGATATGACAACTGCTCTTTATGCTAAAGAAGAACTGAACGCGAATGTGATCGGTTTTGGTGGTAAGATCACTGGTGAATTGCTCATGTGCGATATTATTGAAGCATTCATCAACGCAGAATACAAACCAACTGAAGAAAATAAAAAATTGATCGCTAAGATCCAACATGTGGAAACACATAATGCTCATCAAGCGGATGCTGATTTCTTCACAGAATTCCTTGAAAAATGGGACCGTGGTGAATACCACGACTAAGAGGTGACGTATGATATTAACGATCACGATGAACCCTTCGATTGATATCTCTTATCCTTTGGATGTACTCCAGTTGGATACAGTCAATCGTGTGGCTGAGGTGAGTAAGACAGCCGGTGGGAAAGGTCTCAATGTCACCCGTGTACTTTCTGAGATCAAGGATCCAGTGGCAGCGACCGGTCTACTTGGTGGTCGAACAGGTCAATTCATTCTCGATCATTTAGGAGAAGGAATAGAGGAACGTTTCTTTGAGATTGCTGGAGATACACGAAATTGTATCGCCATCCTTCACGAAGGCAAGCAAACAGAAATCTTAGAAAAAGGTCCAACCATTTCTGAGAAAGAGGGGCAAGGTTTCCTCGACCATTACCGTCACTTGATCGATCAAGTGGAAGTGGTTGCCATCTCGGGTAGTCTCCCAGCTGGTTTACCAGTGGATTACTATGCTAGCCTGGTCAAGATTGCAAGGGAAGCTGGAAAACCAGTCGTGCTCGATTGCTCGGGAGCTTCTTTGGAAGCTGCCATTCAAGCAGATGTCAAGCCAACGGTCATTAAGCCTAACAATGAAGAGTTATCTCAATTGTTAGGAAAAGAAGTGAGTAAGGATGTGGAAGACTTAAAAGAAGTTCTTCAGGATGCTCTCTTTGATGGCATCGAATGGGTGATTGTCTCCCTTGGAGCAAATGGTGCTTTTGCGAAGCACGGCGATGTCTTCTATAAGGTAGATATTCCTAAGATTGATGTCGTCAATCCAGTCGGATCTGGTGATTCGACTGTTGCAGGAATTGCATCTGGTCTCTATCATCATGAAAGTGACGCAGACTTGCTTAAGAAAGCAAATGTTCTTGGAATGTTAAATGCGCAAGAAGCACAAACAGGACATGTTAACATGGGGCACTATGATGCCTTGTATCAACAATTAATCGTAAAAGAGGTATAAAATGGTATTAACAGAACAAAAACGCAACTATTTGGAACGTCTTAGTACAAAAGACGGTGTTATTTCAGCTTTGGCCTTCGACCAACGTGGGGCTTTGAAACGCTTGATGGCCAAATACCAGGACACTGAGCCAACTGTAGCACAAATGGAAGAATTGAAAGTTCTTGTAGCAGATGAATTGACAAAATATGCTTCATCAATGTTGTTGGACCCAGAATATGGTTTGCCTGCTACGAAAGCCTTGGACAAAGATGCTGGGCTCTTGCTTGCATACGAAAAGACTGGTTACGATACATCTAGCACCAAACGTTTGCCTGACTGCTTGAACCTTTGGTCAGCAAAACGCATCAAAGAACAAGGTGCAGATTCTGTGAAATTCTTGCTCTACTATGATGTAGATAGTGCAGAAGAACTCAACCAAGAAAAACAAGCTTATATCGAACGCATTGGTTCAGAATGTGTGGCAGAAGACATTCCATTCTTCCTTGAAATCTTGGCTTATGACGAAGGAATTGCGGATGCAACCTCTGCTGAATATGCAAAAGTGAAACCTCGTAAAGTCATTGAAGCTATGAAAGTCTTCTCAGATCCTCGTTTCAATATCGATGTATTGAAAGTAGAAGTTCCAGTTAATGTCAACTACGTGGAAGGATTTGGAGAAGGTGAAGTTGTCTATAGTCGTGAAGAAGCGGCTGCCTTCTTTAAAGAACAAGAAGAAGCAACCAACCTTCCATACATCTACCTCAGTGCTGGTGTATCAGCAAAACTCTTCCAAGAAACTTTGGAATTTGCTCATGCATCTGGTGCAAACTTCAACGGCGTTCTTTGTGGACGTGCGACATGGGCAGGTTCAGTAGAAGCTTACATCAAAGATGGAGAAGCAGCTGCTCGTGAATGGCTTCGTACAGAAGGGCGTCAAAATATTGAAGAATTGAACGCAGTCTTGGATAAAGTAGCAACACCTTGGACAGAACGCGTATAAGATTCAATGATGATTGCCTCCTAAAGCAACAGTTAGAGAGTGGGACAGTAATCGGTCATTCGGTAGAATTCGATTTCGTCGTCCCACCTCCGCACAGTTGAGTAGGGCTGTAAAAGCTGATGAAATCAGCGTAGTAGAGCCCACTCAACCACTGCGTTTTGC
>JAWGXY010000108.1:0-6295 GCA_032572035.1 Streptococcus parasanguinis | reverse complement strand
AGCTGATGAAATCAGCGTAGTAGAGCCCACTCAACCACTGCGTCTTGCTCGACAATCCAAAAACAATTGAGAGGCTAGGACTTTTGTCCCAGCCTCTTTATTTTTTTATACACATAAAAATATACGAACGTTCCCAGTTGAGAAGGGCGATTTTAAGGGGATTGTGCTACAATGGAAGCAAATAGATAGAATGGAGCAGTGAAATGAAAGCAATTATTACAGTCGTTGGTAAAGACCAAAAAGGAATCGTAGCGGGTGTTGCAACGAAAGTAGCAGAATTAGGACTCAATATCGATGATATCTCTCAAACTGTATTGGATGAATACTTTACCATGATGGCGGTCGTATCGTCAGATGAGAAAAAAGATTTCACACAGCTTCGTTCAGAGTTGGAAGAATTCGGTCAGTCTCTGCATGTGAAAATCAATATCCAAAGCGCAGCGATTTTTGATGCTATGCACAATTTGTAAGATAGGGGTTGAGAATTTATGGACATTAGACAGGTAACAGAAACCATTGCCATGATTGAGGAGCAGAACTTCGATGTTCGGACCATCACCATGGGGATCTCCCTTCTAGATTGTATCGATCCAGATATCGAAAAGGCGGCAGAAAAAGTCTACCATAAGATTGTGACAAAGGCCAAGGACTTAGTGGCTGTTGGGGATGAGATTGCGGCAGAACTTGGCATTCCAATTGTGAATAAACGGGTTTCAGTCACTCCAATTTCCATTATTGGGGCAGCAACCAATGCGACAGATTATGTACCCTTTGCCAAGGCACTAGATCGTGCGGCCAAAGAAGTTGGGGTCAACTTTATCGGTGGTTTCTCAGCCCTTGTTCAAAAAGGCTACCAAAAAGGGGATGAAATCCTCATTAATTCCATTCCTCGCGCCCTTGCAGAGACGGATTTTGTCTGCTCTTCAGTCAATATTGGATCGACCAAGACGGGGATCAATATGACAGCTGTCCGAGATATGGGCCGTATCATTAAAGAAGCATCCCAAGCAGATCCAATGGGGCCTGGTAAGCTCGTAGTTTTTGCCAATGCAGTAGAAGATAATCCTTTTATGGCGGGTGCCTTCCACGGTGTCGGTGAAGCGGATGTTGTCATCAACGTTGGGGTTTCAGGACCTGGTGTCGTCCAAAGGGCGATCGAAAAAGTTCCAGGAGCTAGCTTTGATGTATTGGCTGAAACAGTCAAGAAGACAGCTTTCAAGATTACCCGTGTCGGTCAATTAGTCGGTCAAATGGCTAGTGAACGCCTAGGAGTAGAGTTTGGAATTGTCGACTTGTCTCTCGCACCAACACCAGCTGTTGGGGACTCGGTTGCCCGTGTCCTTGAAGCCATGGGGCTTGAAGTGGTAGGAACCCACGGAACTACCGCAGCGCTGGCTCTGCTCAATGACCAAGTGAAAAAAGGTGGCATCATGGCTTGTAACCAAGTCGGTGGGTTGTCAGGTGCCTTCATTCCGGTCTCAGAAGATGAAGGGATGATTGCGGCGGTCCAATCAGGTCATATCAACCTGGAAAAATTGGAAGCCATGACAGCCATCTGTTCCGTCGGTCTAGATATGATTGCCATCCCAGCAGATACTCCAGATACAACCATTGCGGCCATGATTGCCGACGAAGCAGCTATCGGGGTGATCAACCAAAAGACAACAGCCGTTCGGATCATTCCTTATGGTAAGGAAGGCGATATGTTAGAGCTCGGTGGACTTCTTGGGTCTGCTCCGGTAATGAAGGTCAACAAAGCTTCATCAGCTGACTTTATTGCCCGTGGTGGTCAAATTCCAGCTCCAGTTCATAGCTTTAAAAACTAAGAGAAATCTAGTATAATAGAAGAAAATAGAAAAGTCTGTGATAATGAAACTCCAGACTTTTTTCTTGCAAAAGGAGACAAGATGGCTAAAACAAGATTATTTGTGATTCGTCATGGGAGAACCATGTTTAATACCATTGGCCGTGCTCAAGGCTGGTCCGATACGCCCTTGACAGCAGAAGGAGAACGAGGGATTCAGGCTCTGGGAATCGGCTTGCGTGAGTCTGGTTTGGAGTTTACTCGAGCTTATTCCAGTGATTCAGGCCGTGCCATTCAGACTATGGGGATCATTCTCGATGAATTGGGCTTGAAAGACCAGATTCCTTATCGCTTTGACAAACGGATCCGCGAGTGGTGTTTTGGTAGTTTTGATGGGGCTTACGGTGGGGAGCTCTTTCACGGTGTCGTGCCACGTGTGCTAGATGTAGAAGATTATAAGACCCTGACCTTGGAAGACTTGGCTAATGGCATCTGCCAAGTAGATACAGCGAATTGGGCTGAACCTTGGGAAGTTTTAAAAAGCCGAATCCTAGAAGGTTTTGAAGCCATCGCCAAAGAAGTAGAAGAAAATGGTGGAGGCAATGCCTTGGTGGTCAGCCATAGTTGGACCATTCAGACCTTAGTCTGCTTGGTCGAAGGAAAACCAAATCTCAATCTGCCTCTTTCAAATGGTAGTGTTACTCTTGTAGAATATGAAGATGGAAAATTGACGGTTAAGGGGATTGGAGATAGCAGTTACCGTGAGGTCGGTGAAAGCTTGCAAGAATCCTAGTCCATAATGAAAGGCTGACCCTTTGGTCATGGCCTTTTCTTTTTCTCAAAACTTGTAAGAGCTTTCCTACTTTCTTTTTGCAAAAAATGATATAATGAAAGAGATACATACGGAGGTAATACAATGACAAAAACCAGATTATATATTGCTCGTCATGGAAAAACCATGTTTAATACCATTGGGCGGGCACAGGGCTGGTCAGACACTCCGCTGACAGAAGCAGGAGAGCGTGGGATTCGAGAATTAGGACTTGGTCTCAAGGAAGCTGGGCTTTCTTTTGAAGAGGCTGTTTCGAGTGATTCTGGACGCACCATTCAAACCATGGGAATTATTCTTCAAGAACTCGGTCTGACAGGGAAAATCCCTTATCGTTATGACAAACGGATCCGCGAGTGGTGTTTTGGTAGTTTTGACGGTGCTTATGATGGCGATCTCTTCATGGGAGTTTTACCCCGTGTCTTTAAGGTCGATGATTTCCATCGGTTGAGTTTAATGGAGTTGGCAGAAGGGATCGTTGAAGTGGATACCACGGGTTGGGCTGAATCCTGGAGCGCCTTGAGTGGCCGAATCTTAGAAGGATTTGAAGCTATTGCAAAAGAGGTAGAAGCAGCTGGTGGTGGGAATGCGATTGTTGTCAGCCACGGCATGACCATTACGACTTTGATTTATCTCATCGATCCGAAAGCAGTCGAAGAATTGGTCTTGGACAACGGAAGTGTAACGGTTTTGGCCTATGAGGATGGCGCCTTTCATATTGAAAAGATTGGAGATCTGTCCTATCGTAAGGTTGGAGCAAAACTCTTAGAGGATGGCCATGACAAATAAGTATAGACGCGCAAGAAAAAAACGTAAGAAATGGTGGCCCTACCTATTGAGTTTCTTTCTTCTTGTGGTCCTTGGATCAGGAATTGGTGCTTACTTGGCTAAACCAAGCTTGTTTTCAGGGCTTCAGTTTTGGAAGGCAAAAAAAACAGCTGTAACGACTCCCTCTTCTTCTAAGAAAAAGAAAGAAAAATCAGATTTACCAGCTGTTTCGACAAAAGACTGGCAGTTGATCTTGGTCAATCGTGACAATGTGAAGCCAGAGTTGAACCCGCAATTGACAGATGTGGATGCTATCAAAGTGGATAGTCGGATTGTAGAACCAACTCGTCAATTTTTAGAAGCGGCTCGAAAAATTGCCCCAGAAGAAACCTTGATATCAGGCTATCGAAGTGTGGCCGAGCAAACAGAGCTCTATAATGAACGTGTTTCGCAACTAGAGGCTAGCGGCCTTTCGCACGAAGAAGCTGAAAAGCAGGTACAGACCCAGGTACAGGTTCCTGGTGCTAGTGAACACCAGACGGGGCTTGCGATCGATATGAGTGTCGAAGCTGGTCAAAGTGATGAGTTGGGCTTGCAGCTGGCTGCCATCGCACCGCAATATGGCTTTGTCCTTCGTTACCCAGATGGGAAGAGCAACATCACAGGTGTAAATTTTGAGAATTGGCATTTCCGTTATGTTGGCGTAGAAAATGCCCAGTATATGGCCAAACATCAGCTAGTATTGGAAGAATATATTCAACTATTGAAAAAGGCTGGAAAATAGGAGGAGATTCTCTTTTTCTAGGTCTTCAGAATGATTTTTAGCACTCTTGGGAAAAGAGTGCTAATTTTTTGGATTTTTTTCTTGACTTTCTTTTGAGAGGGTGTATAATAGAATCACAGTTTAGCACTTGAGTGTTTAGAGTGCTAAATACGAAAGAGAGGTGAGGTCATGGTTACAGAACGTCAAAATGAGATTCTAAATCTTGTCGTCGATATCTTTACCAAGATCCGCGAACCAGTCGGTTCAAAAGCACTGCAAGATGTCATTCAATCTAGTAGTGCGACGATCCGAAATGATATGGCTGCCCTCGAAAAGCAAGGTTTACTAGAAAAAGCCCACACTTCGAGTGGTCGAATGCCCAGCCGAGCTGGTTTTCAATATTTTGTTCAGAACTCGCTGGATCTAGAGTTGATTGATGAGCAAGATGTCTACCAGGTGGTAAAAGCCTTCGATTTCGAAGCCTTTAAGTTAGACGATATCTTGGATGCTACGGCTAAGTTATTGGCCCAGATGACGGGCTACACCGCAGTCATTCAGGATGTTGAGCCGACGCGGCAGCGCTTGACTGGTTTTGAGATTGTTCCCTTATCCAACCACGATGCTTTAGCGGTTCTGACCTTGGATGAATCAAAGCCTGTCACTGTACAATTTGCCATTCCAAAGAATTTCTTAACCAGTGATTTGGAAATTTTCCATCAGCTGGTTCAAGAACGTTTCATTGGAAATACAGTCTTGGATATCCACTACCGCTTGCGGACAGAGATTCCACAGATAGTACAGCGCTATTTTAAGACGACAGACAATGTCTTGGATCTGTTTGATTATGTCTTCTCGCAACTGTTTCAAGAACTGGTCTTTGTAGAAGGAAAGGTTTCATCCTTAACCTACGCCGATCTTCAGACCTATCAGTTCTTAGATAACCCCCAACACGTAGCTCTGGAGTTGCGAGGGGGAATGCCAGAGGACCAAATGACCCAGATTCTGGTTGCTGAATCCCAAGAGAAGGCTTTGAAAAATGTGACCGTGATTAGTCATAAATTCCTGGTTCCTTATCGTGGGATGGCCCTCATGCATGTGATTGGTCCCGTAGAGATGGATTACAGGCGTGTGATTAGCCTGGTCAATGTTATCGGACGGGTACTGGTCATGAAGTTAACGGACTACTACCGTTACCTCAACAGCAACCATTATGAAGTAAATTAAGACCAAATGAAAGGGGTGTATGCCTTGACAGAAGATATCAAAAAAGAAGACGTGAAAGAAGAAGAAGTTGCCCAAACAACTGAAGAAGTTGTAGAGGAAAGCAACCAACCTTCTGAATTAGAAGAAGCACAAGCGCGTGCCGAGGAATTTGAAAACAAATACCTTCGTGCTCATGCAGAAATGCAAAACATTCAGCGCCGTGCTAACGAAGAACGTCAACAATTACAAAAATACCGTAGCCAAGATTTGGCAAAAGCGATCTTACCATCACTTGACAACCTCGAACGTGCCCTTGCCGTTGAAGGCTTGACAGATGATGTGAAGAAGGGCTTGGAAATGGTCCAAGAAAGCTTGATTCACGCCCTGAAAGAAGAAGGGATTGAAGAAATTCCAGCAGATGGAGCCTTTGACCATAACTACCACATGGCCATCCAAACCTTACCTGCAGATGACGAGCATCCAGCAGACACCATCGCACAAGTCTTCCAAAAAGGCTACAAACTCCATGACCGCATCCTACGCCCAGCCATGGTAGTAGTATATAACTAGGCTACCTTGTCCGAAACGACACTAAACTATGAAAGAAAGATAAGATGCAAGCCGGAGGCTTGCAAGGAAGATATTTCCCGCCGTGGTGAAAGTTTCAGTAGCTTGTGCTACTGAAATAGGGGATTTTTGAGACAGTAGGCTCAAAAATAAGTGATGAAATCCCGAAGGGAGTTGCTCACGTCCCCACCACTTAAGGGAAATATCAAAAAGAAAAAAAGAGAAAAAACAACGAGGAGAAAAACATATGTCTAAAATTATCGGTATTGACTTAGGTACAACAAACTCAGCAGTAGCAGTTCTTGAAGGAACTGAATCAAAAATTATCGCAAACCCAGAAGGTAACCGCACAACTCCATCT
>JAWGXY010000107.1:0-6310 GCA_032572035.1 Streptococcus parasanguinis | reverse complement strand
TTTTGGATTGTCGAGCAAGACGCAGTGGTTGAGTGGGCTCTACTACGCTGATTTCATCAGCTTTTACAGCCCTACTCAACTGTGCGGAGGTGGGACGACAAAATCGAATTCTAACGAATTACCGATTTCTGTCCCACTCTCTTGCGGTTTATTGATTATGTTTCCAATTGCTGTAAATCCCAAAAAGAATGATCCAGATGGTTGCCCCAATCGCTCCAATGTATGTTGATTCTTGCAAGAAGAGACAAACAAATACAAAGAGGAAGAAAACAATGGTCAATGGATTCAACACTTTATAGGCTGGCATGACAAAACCATCTGGCATAAATTCTTTCGATTTACGGTACTTAAGATGGGCGAGCATGGTCAAAATGTAGATAGCAATGTAGACACCAGAAGAAGATGCCGTAATCAAGGCAAAGGCATCTGAGACACCTGGCAAGACATTGATAAAGGCTGAAACAGCAACCACAATCGCAGAAAAAATAATCGCCCGACTTGGAATTCCCATACGAGATAAGCTATTCAGTTTCAAACGATTCATCACTTTACTGTTTGGTGTTTCTTTTGCAATCTGGTACAAGTGACGCCCTGTTGAATAGAGAGTAGAATTCAAGGAAGATGCCGCAGCTGTCAGTACAACAAAATTAATCAATCCTGCTGCCCACTTGATTCCTACCATCTGAAAGACTGTTACAAACGGTGACTTATTTACAGGAAGCTGTTGCCAAGGGAAAATAGCCATAATCGCCAACAAAGCTCCTACATAAAAGATCACAATCCGGATTGGAATTTCTTTAATAGCTTTTGGCAATACTTGTCGGGGATTAGCTGTTTCAGAAGTAGTAATTCCAACAAATTCGATCGCTTGGTAAGCAAAGAAGACCATTTGGAAGGCCATGACGAACTTGACCCAACCATTTGGAAACATTTGAAAACCATTGGTAATGTTACTTAAGCTAGCGTGTCCAGCTGGTGTTTCAAAGTTCGTCGTCACCATAAAGATTCCTGTTGCGATCAAGGCTAAAATAGTGACAATCTTGATCATTCCAAACCAGAATTCAACCTCTCCAAAAACCTTCACAGCGATCAAGTTTACACAACTTAAAAGCGCTAAAAAGATAATTTGAATCTGCCAGGCTGGCCAATTTGGAAACCAAAGCTGGACATAGTTGGAAACAGCCGTGATCTCTGCCATTCCCAAAAATACCAAAGAGACCCAATAGGACCATCCTGAAAAATAACCCCAACCTTTTCCTAGATACTTGGTGATAAAGTTGATAAAGGTGTGTTGATCAGGGTCCATATAAAGCATTTCTCCGATCGCCCGCATCATCAAGTACATGAAGGCGCCAGTCAGCATATAGACTAAAATAATAGAGGGGCCTGTCAAAGAAAGGGAACGACCGGCTCCAAGAAAGAGTCCTGTCCCGATGGTTCCTGCAATAGCGATCAGCTGAACATGCCGATTTTGCAGACCACGAACCATCCCATTTTCGGTTTCTTCACCAGGATGATGTTTTTTTGACATATGATTACTCCAATTCTTTTTCTGTACATTTTCAGAAAAGTACACTTCAAATTTTCACACAATCTACTATACCATGTTTTTAAAAATTGGTCAATCTAGTCCAGAATATTCTGAATTTTAAAGATACAAAAGAGTGCTGGAGTCTCTTCCAGCACTCTTTTGCTTATGAATTAGGGTCATCGAGGCTACGGCCATGCAAACCTTTTTCACGTTGCACTTGGCGTAGTTTCTCAGGTGTTACATCATTTCCTTCTTCATCCACAATTTTAATACCTTCAATGTGGTGACGAACCGAACGACGATAACCTTCAATGTATTCTTCACGAAGTTTTGCTTGTTCCACTGTTTCTTCTGGTGTCAAACCTTCTGTTTTTTTCTTTTTAGCAAGCTCATTGATACGAGCGATTTTTTCAGGTGTCATAATAAAACCTACTTTCTACCTGTCATCAGGTACTTATTTTGTGTTCAATTGGTTGAAGGCTGCAACAGCGTTAGCTTTAGCTACAAGGCCCGCAAGAAGGGCCAAACGGTTGTTTTTAACCGCCTCATCTTCTGCCATTACCATAGTATTGTCAAAGAAAGCATCAATGACTGGGCTAAGAGCAAAGAGTTGAGCCAATTTGTCACTAGCTGAACCAGTCAATTCAAGCTCTTCAATCGCTTTAGAAAGGGCTTTTTCTTGATCGTTTTCAAAGAGACTAGCGTCGACTGCTACTGAAGCATCTGCTTTTTCTGCCAAGTTAAAGGCACGAGAGAGGGACTCAACAGCTGCCTTGTAACCATCCGTCTTCGCAGCTTCTGAAAGAGCTTCAGCTGCTTCCAGCATATCTGCCACGACAAAGTTTGAACCAGCAAGAACAGCTTCTTTGATATCTTTTGGTGTGCGTCCCATCATCTTGTCCACACGCGCCTTGATGAAGTTGAGCACTTCTGCTTGATTGTCATAGGAAAGGCTATCAAATGAAAGTCCGTAAAGGCTGTCAATCAACTCATCCATAGGGATATGCCAACCAAAAGCATCCAAGATTCGAACAATTCCTTGTGTTGCACGACGAAGCGCATAAGGGTCATTGGAACCTGATGGAATCAAGCCAACTGAGAAGAAGGAAAGGAGGGTATCCAATTTATCTGCAAGGGCAAGAATGGCACCAACCTTAGTCTCTGGAAGAGCTCCGTCTGCTGAATCAGGAAGGTAGTGCTCACGGATAGCTGTCGCTACCGCAGCATCTTCACCAGTGAGAAGGGCGTATTTTTCACCCATGATTCCTTGCAATTCATCGAACTCTCCGACCATACCAGTCAAGAGGTCAAATTTGTAGATTTCAGCTGTACGAGCTACGGCTGCCGTTTCTTCTGCAGTCAAACCAGCTTGCTCAGCTAATGACGCTGCAATAACACCCGCACGTGCCATGTGTTCTGAAAGAGAACCAATTTTTTCATGGAAGGTCACGTTCGCCAATTTAGCAACGAGGTCTTCAATCTTAAGTTTTTGGTCTTCACGCCAGAAGAATTCACCATCTTCAAGACGTGCCACCAAGACTTTTTCATTTCCTCGGATGACATTTTCCAAGTGCTCAGCGTTCCCATTACGGACGGAGATGAAGTTTGGTTTGAGCTTACCATCAAGGTCACGTACAACAAAGTAACGTTGGTGCGTTTCCATTGAGGTCACCAAAACTTCTTCTGGAACGTCCAAATATTTGGTGTCAAAACTTCCCATAAAGGCAGTTGGGTATTCGACCAAGTTCAAAACTTCATTCAAAAGTCCTTCTTCGATTTGGACCTGAACACCTTGATCTGCCTCGATAGCCTTGATTTGCTCACGAATCATGTTTTCACGTTCTTTGCTATCCGCAATCACATATACGGTACGAAGGTCTTCTTCATAAGAATCCGCATTGGTAATTTCCACTTCGTGCCCGAGGAAACGGTGCCCACGGCTCACACGACCTGAGTGGATATCCAAGAAATCAAGGTCGAGCGCTTCATCACCCAAAAGAACGATCAAGGTATGAACTGGGCGAATGTATTCAAAGGTGTTGTTAGCCCAGTGCATGCTAACAGGGAAGGTCAATGAAGCAAGCACCTCTGGAACGCCAGCCAAGACTTCTTTAGCTGGTTTTCCAGCTTCGTGCTTCGTAACATAAACGTACTCTTCCCCTTTGACTTCACGGAATTCGATATCATCAACCGTCAAGCCTTTTCCACGGACGAATCCTTGAGCCGCTTTTGAGAAGTTTCCATCTGCATCCAAGGCGATTTTCTTAGAAGGTCCTTTAAAATCTTCAGTCAAATCCGATTGTTGGTCAGCTAAACCAATCACACGGACTGCCAAACGACGTGGTGTTGAGAAGGTTTGAATGCTTTCGTATGAAAGACGGTTGTCATCCAAGAAGGCTGCCATTTTCTCACCGAGTTGTTTTTCACTTGGTGTGACAACGTAGGCTGGTAACTCTTCAAGTCCTAATTCTACTAATAAGTTTTTTGTCATGTTTTTTCCTTTACAAAATTCTTCTTTTTGATAGGCACCTTAGGTACTGGGGTCGTCGCTAACTAACTTTGTGAGGCTGTAAGGAAATCTTATGTCTTCTTGACATAGATTTCCAACAGTCTCATCAAAATGGATTTAGCCAACTGATTTTTGCACCTAACGTTTCAAAAATCCCCATATACCAGTACGGCGGCGCCTATCCCTTTAGCAAGTCTTCGACTTGCCTCTGGGTGGTCATGTGGGCTCACTTTGTTTGCCCATTTTCCATTCTTGTAACTCTTTTTATTCTTCCTCTTCTGCTAGGAGTTTGGCGCGTGTTGCTTCGTCAAGAAGTGGGTAACCAAGTTTCTTGCGTTCTGCGACGAAGGTTTTGGCTACGACACGGGCCAAGTTACGGATGCGGGCAATGTAGCCGGCACGTTCTGTAACGGATACTGCTCCACGCGCGTCAAGCAAGTTGAAGGTGTGTGAACATTTCAAAACGTAGTCATAGGCTGGGTGAACAAGGCCTAATTCCAAAGCACGCCCTGCTTCTTTGTCAAATTTTTCGAAGTTTTCAAGAAGCATATCTTGGTCAGAAACTTCAAAGCTGTATTTTGAGTGCTCGTATTCTGGTTGAAGGAAGATTTCTCCGTATTTAACGCCTGGAGCCCACTCGATGTCGTAAACAGAATCTACTTCTTGGATGTAAGAAGCCAAACGTTCCAATCCGTAAGTGACCTCAGAAGTTACCGGACCAGTTGCCAATCCACCAACTTGTTGGAAGTAGGTGAACTGAGTGATTTCCATACCGTCCAACCAAACTTCCCAACCTAGACCAGCTGAACCAGTTGATGGGTTTTCCCAGTTATCTTCAACGAAACGGATATCGTGTTCCAAAGGATTGATCCCCAATTTTTCCAATGATTCAAGGTAGAGCTCTTGGATGTTTGATGGTGATGGTTTCATGACCACTTGGAATTGGTGGTGTTGGTAAAGACGGTTTGGGTTTTCTCCGTAACGACCGTCCGCTGGACGACGTGATGGCTCTACATAAGCCGCATTCCATGGCTCAGGACCAATGGCACGAAGGAAGGTGTAAGGACTCATGGTTCCCGCACCTTTTTCATTATCATAAGCCTGCATGAGCATACAACCCTGGTCATTCCAGTATTGTTGCAAAGTCAAAATAATTTCTTGAAATGTTAATTTCTTAGACATTAAATACTCCTTGATTTAAGTGATTTCTTGCGACACGAGTCTGCCTTGTCGATTATACGAGGCTAGACGAGTTAGTACTGCGTCTAGCTCAGGCACCCTAGTGCTGAGCGTGGGGCAGTCCGACTGTAAGGAGGTCTCTGCCACTAACGCAGTGAAAGGTTAGTTTTTTAGACATGTTTTACTCCTTATTCATAAAATTTCTTATGACTCAAGATACAAAAAGAACCGTGTCTTCGCTCCTAAGTCTGTGACCTAGGGGCGTCAAAAACGCGGTTCCACCCTAATTTATTACTTCATTTTATTTTACTTTACTCAGCTTTTTACTGAGAGAAAGCGCCACTTGCTTACTTTGCTCTACTTGGCTCTCACTATCCCAAGCTCGCTAGAAAAACGCCGTAAGCCCTTCTTTCTTGACTAGTATTATAGCAGATTTTTAGTGACTTGTAAATTAAAATCCGCATGAAACAATCGTTTCATACGGATTTTAGGCTAACAAACAATGTTGTTTTTCTTATGGACGTCTCGCAGCTTTTGGTTTTTTACCATGAAGTTTTTTCTTGGCATTCTTCAAGGCTGTCAAAGCATCTTTCACATCTTGTTGGCTTGCTCCTGGATTTGAAAGGATGGTTTGTGCATCCTTGAAGGCTGCTAGGTAAGCTTCTTTTTCTTCATTTCCAGCATAGATGAATTTAGCATTCTTTTCTTGGAACTTCAATTCTTCCTTGATGTATTTTTCAAGGCTTGAAAAATCAGTTGCTTTCCCGTTTAATTTTCCTTCCGCACGGCTAAGCTCAGCAAGTGCTTGATTGATTTGTTCTTGTTTCACAGTTGGATCAACTGCAAGCAAGGCTACTGTTTGGAAAGCACGATCGTAGTCGCGACGTACTTTTTCTTTGGCATTGGCATAACGACCAGTTTTAGTCGTAGCATCGTAAGCCTGCATCGCTTCTTTTAAGGCCGCAACGTTTGAAACTTTCCCATCCAAAGCTTGGCTAGCAGCTTCAAGACTAGCTAGAGCTTGGTTGACTTGCTCTTGACTAACCTTGTTGGTCAAGGCTGCTTGGGCAGCTTGCAAAGCTTGATCATAG
>JAWGXY010000106.1:0-6376 GCA_032572035.1 Streptococcus parasanguinis | reverse complement strand
AAGCTGAATAATGGCATTGACCCCAAACGTCATCTGACAGATTTTCCAAACAGCCCGTTCTTCCACCTGGTAGGATTGAACCAGATAGATCAAACAATTGGCCAGGAGAGCCCAGTGACCAAAGACATTGTTGATCGAGGATACGTGAGGAAAAGGGTAGGGATAAAAAACAGGATGAACCAAGGCCATAATGGAGCCAAAGACTCCCACAAGGGCAAAATATTGCTTGAAGCTGCTCTTAGGAGCTAAGAGAATAATCCACATGGCCATCCGGCTATGATAGAAGGGAAGACTCTCTGAAAGAGGCAAGCGAGCAGCTAGATACCAAGAGTTGATGATGAGCAACTGGATCAATTGCCCCCAATACCAAAAGTTTTGATAGCCTTTAGAGTAAGCAAATCGAATGGACAGAACTCCCACTACCACCAATGAAGTCGGCAATAAGAAATACCAGACTCCTAATTGAGGAGGGGCCGTTGGTTGACTGGTGAAAAATAAGTCCCAAAGTGTCATGATTTCTTTCCCTTATCTGCTCTTTTTATTCTGAACGCGAAACTATACTTTCTTCGACTATCTTGTATTTGTATTTATAGCGTTGATTGACCAAGCAAATACCAGCCATCATCACGATGCTGACCAAGAGGTAGTTCAAGAGAGCACCGTGGTCTCCAATGATTGGTGGACGTCGTAAGAAGCCGTAATCTCCTCTGGTCAAAAGATTGACCAAAAAGATGACTGCATTCATGCCAAAGGTGATTTTAACAATTCGTAAGCTGTCTTGCTTTTCCGACTGATAAAAATCTTGCAGGTAAATCAAACTATTGGCAAACAAGGCCCAGTGACTAAAAATCAGATTGAGCACGGTGATATGAGGGAAGGGGAAGGGGTCAAAGGCTGGGTAAACCAAGGCCGCAATCGATCCTAGAACTCCCAACAAGGCAAAATATTGCTTGATATAGGTTCCTCTCGGGGCAAAGAGGATCGCAAGCATGGCCAAGCGACAATGATAAAAAGGCAAATTATCTGTCAAAGGCATGTGGGCTAGAATATACCAAGCATTGATGCTCAAGACTTGAATCAATTGTGCCCAATACCAAAAGCGTTGGTAGCTTTTGGACTGCGCATATTTGATGGAAAAGTAGCCAACCACCAACAAAGAAGCTGGCAGAATGAAATACCATAGCCCAAACTCAGGCGGGGCTGATTTTTGGTTCGTAAATAATAAATCCCAAAGTGTCATGTTTTTATCCCTTTAGTTTATAGTAGCCTATTTTTGTAGAACTTCCTTCACATTTGCTAGGCTTTTTCTAATTCCTCTACCAATTTGGCTAAATGCATGGAATTGCTTCCCTTGATGAGGATTTGGTCCTGCTCTTTTAAGCTTTCCTTGACTTGTTTGACCATGTCCTCAAACTGGTCTTCCTCAGCTGTTTTTTTGAAATAATAGACATGTCCAAGTGGGAACATCTGACTCGCTAATTGGGCTAAGCCCGCAATGTCTTGACCGTAGAAAATAACCGTATCCAAGACATCTGGCGAGAGGCTGAGAATCATTTGGTTGTGCAGATCTACAGATTGCTCCCCTAGTTCTTTCATATCTGCCAGGACGGCTAATTTTCGGCCATTTGGATTCGCAGGAATAGTCGAGAAGGTTTCTAAAATCAAACGCATAGCCGTCGGATTAGCATTATAGACATCGGATAAGATATCTGCTCCATTACTGGCCTTTTTCCATTCCGTTCGGTTACGCGTCAATTGCAAGGTAGCAAAACTATCACGAATCGCCGCTTCGCTCACTCCTTCTTGCAGGGCAACATAAGCTGCAATCATGGCATTGGTCGCATTGTATTTTCCTGTTACTGGTAGATCAATGGCTTCTTCTAAGAAATTAGCACGGAAAGTTAAGCTATCCTTTCGCTCGATTAACTCGGTAATAAAAATCTCCTCGTCTGGACCAAAGCGGACCACTTTTTGTTTTTCAGGGAGGTAGGCATTCACGATCGGATCAGCTGGAACTACCAGAAGGCCACCTTCTTGCATCCCATCCGCAATCTGGAGTTTTCCTTTTGCAATCTCGCTTCGATCTTTGAAAAATTCCAAATGGGCTTCCCCAATCAAGGTGACAATAGCAGCCTTGGGATGCGCCAGTTCTGACAAGAGATGGATATCTCCTAGATGGTCTTGCCCCATTTCAAGGACGAGTTTGTCTGTCCCTTCTGGCATATGGAGAACCGTATAAGGAAGACCAATTTCATTATTATAGTTTCCCTGTGTTTTATAGGTCAGGTAGGTGGTGGACAAAAGCTGTGCCAACATATCTTTTGTAGTTGTTTTACCATTTGACCCCGTTACTGCAAAAACATCCACTTTTGTCTTTTGAAGATAGGCTGCAGCCAGGGTTTGAAAAGAGTTCAATACATCTTCCACCAAAATATAAGGGTGGCCTTCGATCACTTTCTCTGAAAAAGTGGCTACGGCTCCATTTTCAAAAGCGGTCTCGATGAAATCATGACCATCACGCGCTCCCTTTAACGGAACAAAAAGGTCACCAGGCCCAATCAAACGGCTGTCAAATTCAGGCTTTACGAGGGCCACATCTTCAAATTGGCTGATATCATTTTTTGCATGTACTAGATGAGCAACTTCATGTAATGTGAGATTCATATCCGACTCCTCAGTTCTCCGTAGCGTCGTCCCCAAAGGTCTAGACGCTCGTTTCAAATTCTTCTCATTATACCATATTCTCGATCACAAAAAAAGCCACCAAGCGGTGGCCTCTTTCTTACAACAAATGCGCTTCGTGTTTTTGGAAGACTTCTTTTCCAAGCTCTACTAACTTGGTGATCAAATCTGTATAGTTGAGACCCATATTGTCCCAAAGCAAGGGATACATAGACCATTGGGTAAAGCCTGGCATGGTATTGAGCTCATTTAAGAAGATCTCTCCTTTATCAGTATAGAAGAAATCACAACGAGCTAAGCCCAGACCACCGATCGCACGAAAGGCTTTCTCTGCGTTGGTCCGCATGGTTTTCACAACCTCAGGATCCAATTGAGCAGGAATCGCCATGGTAATTTTGTTGTCAATGTATTTGGCGTCGTAATCATAGAAGGCCACATCTTTCACAACTTCACCTGGCAAGGTACTCTTGACATCATAGTTTCCAAGGAGACCAACTTCGATCTCACGCGCATTGACTCCTTGTTCTACCAAGACACGGCTATCGTACTTGAAGGCCAATTCGAGAGCAGCCCGAAGCTCTGTTTGGTTTTCAGATTTTGAAATCCCTACGCTAGAGCCCATATTGGATGGTTTGGTAAAGACAGGATAAGAGAGAGTCGCTTCAATTGCAGCAATTTTCTCTTCCAAGTCATCTCCTTCCACTACAGCTACATAAGGAACTTGTGGAATTCCTGCAGACTCCAAGACCCGTTTGGTCGTGATCTTGTCCATCGCAACACTGGAAGCTAGGATGCCACAGCCAACATAAGGCATCTTCAAGACTTCTAAGAAGCCTTGAATGGAACCATCTTCTCCCATTGGTCCATGAAGAACTGGAAAGACCACTGCTCCTTCCTTGTAAATCGCAGATGGTGCCACTTTTTTAGACCAGTCCACTGTCTCATTGGTCATCAATTTCTCATCATCCGCTGGTTTCTCTTCAAAAGCTTGCGTCTGGATGAAGTCTCCTGACTGCGTAATAAAGTAGGTTTGAACCGAAAATGCTTGGTAATCAATCGCGCGCATCACGCTTTCTGTTGAAAGAACAGATACTTCACGTTCTGCACTACGTCCACCATACAACAGGATTAAGTCTTGTTTACTCATAGTTTCTCCCTAATTGTTCCCTTGATTTCTTACTTGATAGTATACCACAATGATAGCCCTTTCGAAAGAACTTCTCTTATAATTCTGTCCGATTTTCAATCGCGCGAAGCAAGGTCACTTCGTCCGCATACTCGATATCGGCTCCAACTGCCAATCCCCGTGCCAAACGGGTCACTTTGATCCCTGCTGGCTTGAGCACACGCGAGATATACATAGATGTCGCTTCCCCGTCTGCTGTCGCATTGGTCGCAACAATGACCTCAGTGACTGTTCCATCCATCAAGCGACTAATCAAACTCTTGAGATTGATGTCATCTGGTCCCACGCCATTCATGGGCGAGATCAAGCCATGCAAGACATGATAGCGACCGTGATATTCTTGGATATTTTCCATAGCAGATACATCCCGGCTATCTTCTACAACAAGAATGAGGGATGGATCCCGCGTTTCATCTCGGCAAATCTCGCAGGTTTCTTCATCGGTTAAATTGCCACAAATACTGCAATACCCTAGCTCACGCTTGGCATTGAGTAAGTTTTTGGCAAATTCATTGACATCATCATCTGACATACCAATGGTGTAAAAAGCCAGACGAGTCGCTGTTTTGATCCCAATTCCTGGCAACTTCGAATAGCTGTCAATTAATTTTGCAATAGGTGCTGGATAAAGCATAGTTTCCTTTCTAATTCATCGGGTGTTTCTGATTGTATAAGTTAATAATGTCACGTGTAATGGAATGACTGACTGTCGCTTGTAGATTGGTATTATGTGGAAAGACCACCGCTACCGCAATCTTTGGATTGTTTGACGGTGCATAAGCCACCACATTGGTATTAATGGCTTGTTTGCCTCCATCGACTGTGGTTTCGGCCGTACCTGTCTTGGCACTAATGGAGACACTGGCACCTTGACCAACAGTTTTCCCTGTCGTCAACCCACTCGTACCATTCGCAACCTGATAGAACCCTTGCTTGATCAAAGCCATGTCCTCCGCTGAGATATGGACCTGATTGAGCTCCTTGGTTTCGATCGCTTTTTTCAACTGACCAAGGCCCCCTTGATCATTATTGTCATAGATGCCTTCGACGACATGAGGACTCACCCTCTTCCCATCATTTGCAACGGTTGCCGCATACTGGGCCAATTGCATCGGCGTATAGTTGTCAAACTGACCAAAGGCATTGGTCAAATAATTGCCGACTGTATACTCTTTCGGGATAAAACCAGTCGATTCATTGGGAAGGTCAATCCCCGTTGATGTTCCAAGACCATACTCTGCAAAAGTAGAGCGCAGTTTTTTCATGGCAGGTTCAACCTGATCCACTTGTAAGGTCATGTTTGGGGTGTAAGGTTGCCCCATCATCTTAAGGGCAATTTGGACCATATAGGTATTGGAAGAGTATTCCAATGCTTCCACCGCATTGATGGAACGACTACCGTATTGGGTAAACCAAGAATTGATAGGAGCTGATCCTGCAAAAACAATCGGCTGATCAGTCAGAACCTGATTCCCAGAAATGGCTCCATTTTCCCATCCAGAAGTCAAGGTCGCTCCTTTGACCACAGATCCTGGGACGAAGACGTTGGTGACTGTTCCCAAAGCATCTGCTGATAAATCTTGACTACCAGCCTGGTGTTTAATCCCTGCCATGGCAAGGACCTTCCCTGTATCGGGCTCCAGAGCTACGGCATAGACACCTTCGGAGTAGGTCGCATTTCCAGCTTGCAACTCTGCGCTAAAGGCAGAGCGGAGAATATCTTCCACCCCTTTTTGGAAATCTAAGTCAATCGAGAGCTTGAGGTTTTCCCCCTTAGCTCCTTTTGAAATATCTACCACTTTATCCATGTTGCCATTTTTATCCAGGAGAATTTCTTTTTCACTGCGTTTTCCTTGAAGGACGTTTTCGTATTCCTTTTCGAGATAAGACGTTCCAACCCGGTCATTGAGGGCATAACCTTTTTTGACATAGTCCTCGACTTCTTCTGCTGGAAGTCCTGCCTGCTCAGTCGAAACCGTTCCGATGATAGAAGCTAAAGGAGTATCCAAAACCTTGCGGTCCCAGCTGGTCGTGATCGCAATTCCAGGAAGGTCCTGACTGTCAGCCGCGATGGTCGCAATCTGCTCAGCCCCTAGTGCTTGCGTCGAAATAATCCCCGTCGCAAAATTCTCCACAGCATTCATTTGGCTATAAAGATAGATAATCTTTTTCTCATCATCTGTGTAACCGAGTTTTGAAGGGTCAATGCTGTCCACTGCCGCTTGATAGATTTTAGCTTCTGGTAGACGATTGCCATCAGTATCAAATTTCTTTTTCTCAGGCAGGTGCTCTACGACTTCTTGGTAGACTTTGGTATTGGCTAGATAGTAATCCACTTCTTGCCGTTCGGTCACTTGAGGATTTTCTACATCGACATACTGCAAGAGTTTTCCAGCTGTCTCTCGCATTTCTTGGGCCGTCATTTTACGATCCCGCGTAAAGGTCAAGACTTGTTTTCCCACATTTTCCACCAAGGGCTTACCAGAAGCATCATAGATTTGCCCTCGC
>JAWGXY010000105.1:0-6412 GCA_032572035.1 Streptococcus parasanguinis | reverse complement strand
CGAAATTTTCTTGTGCAACTGAAGAGTTTTCTGTGGTATAATTGTTACATAATATGTTTTGATCTTGGAACGAACGGCACATTTGTTTCAAGATTTTTTATTTTGTCGAATCTTACCTCCTTTATTAAAATTTTTTAAATCGACTACTAGTTACATACGCTTTTACCTCCTTTTATGCTATAATATTCTCAATGGAATATTCAATCTCAAAATAAATATTCCTTATGGAATAATTCTATTTTATACCGTTTGGAATATTTTGTCAAGCTAAAATATACGAATAAGAATATCTATAGGAGAATTATGTATACAGAGGATTATAAATTTTCAGAGAGGTTAAAAACTCTCAGAAAATCAAAAAAGTTAACTCAAGTACAAATATCGGAATTAATTGGAGTTCAACAAGGGACATATTCTCGGTGGGAGAATGGAACGTTAGAACCAGGATTAGAATTCGTTGTGAAATTGGCAAATATCTTTGGGACTACTACAGATTATTTGCTGGGACAAAAACCTTATTCAATTATCAGTAGTTTACCTCTAGAACAATTAGATCTTACCAATATTGCAAACTTTTCAAAGGATGAGTTTGATATTTTGAAACATTCAATAGCAGTTTCGGTGGCAAGAAATAAAATAAAGGCAACAGAACTAAAAGATAGAGTTATAGAAAAAAATCAGTTGTCAGAAAAAGATGCAGAACTTTTGAATAAGATTTTTGAAGAAGTTAAAACTTATTGGGAAAATTAGGAGGACGCTAGTCTTCAAAATTCCCTCCCAAAATGTGTCCAAAATATTGACAGAATTCTAGCTTTTCATTATAGTTCTTATGGAACTTTTTTTCTACAACAAAATAGGCTCCATAATATCCATAGGGGATTTACCCACTACAAATAGTATAGAGCCGGTTTTATTAATGTCCTGCATTTCCTAATAAGTTAACCATGACAACACCAATGATAATCAAAATTAAACCGATAATGCTATAAACATTTAGTGTTTCTTTGAAAATCATTACTGCGATAGAGGCTATCAAAACTAAACCGACAGCTGACCATGTTGCATAAGCTATTCCTACAGGAATTTTTTGCATTGCTAGTGATAAGAAATAGAAACAAACGCCATAGCTAAGTAGGGCAGAAACGGTTGGAATAGGCTTTGTAAAACCGTCTGATAATTTCAAAAGGTTAGTTCCCAATATCTCTCCTACAATGGCGATAAAAAGATAAAAGTATGACATGTCTTTAACCTCCTATATGTCATGTTTTTGCTCTAAGAGCTATTATAGCTATCCGTTTTTTATAAATCTTGGCACAAGTCATGAGAATTTGTAGTAAAACTGTGGCAGACACTTTTTCAGAACCAATCTCTGATAAGTTTAGTATATCATAAGATAAATTTTAAATAAAGTCTTGATTTATTTCAATGTCTTGCGTGGTCTCGATTTTACTGGTAAAATTACTTTTAAGAACTTTAAAAAAGAGGCTTCTATATTTGACAAAACAATGACTTGTTGTCCCGAATGTGGGCATCCTTTGGAGAAAAAATTTTTAAAAGATGAGGGAGATATTCCTTATTGTTCACAATGTGCGAGTTTTCGTTTTCCAGTCTTTAATACAGCAATTAGTGCGATTTTATTTAATGAAAAACATGATAAGATTCTCTTGATTAAGCAATATGACATGGCTGAGCATATTTTGCTAGCTGGTTATGTGTCTAATGATATTCACAACCAATTTCTACAATCATTAAAGGCAATTAATTTAGCCTCTCTTATTACGGATATGGGTAATAAAATTGCACAAAACTAGTCCAAAACTCTTTTTAATAAGGAGTATACTTTCTAGCATTTTATAGTTACTAAAAAGTATCTAAACTTTGGAAGTGATACTAAGTTTTAAAAAATATTATGGAAAAAAAGCTTATAAAATCAATATTTCTGAGATTTAAAACTAATAATATTAGACTCAAAATCCAGTGTCCGCAAGGACGTGCCGGTTCGACCCCGGCCGCCGGTATAGATTATAAAGGAGTTTTACTCCTTTTTTTGTTTTATTTTTTTCTTTTTTGTGATATAATTAACCGGTAAAGTTTCTTTTAGTGAATTAGAAGGAGTTAATTTTGTCTGAAGTTGCAAATAAAATCGATCGATTTTTAAATTCTATTTTATTGTTATCAGAAAATCAGCATGAGATTTTAGTTGGTTCTTGTACAAGTGGTGTTTCATTAACCAACACTCAGGAACATATTTTGATGCTGGTTGCTGATGAATCTCTAACCAATTCTGTCTTAGCTAAGAAATTGAATGTCAGTCAGGCGGCTATCACAAAGGCCGTGAAGCCCTTATTAAGTCAGGGGATGTTAGAGACTTATCGTGATGAGAATGATGCTCGAGTTCTCTATTATCGCTTAACTGAGATTGGTAAGCCAATTGCATTAGAGCATCAGCACCACCATAAGCATACTCTTCACACTTATGAGGATGTTTTGTCGAAGTTTACTAAGAATGAGCAAGGGGTTATTTCGAGGTTTTTAGATTTATTGGAAGAGGAGTTATAGTTTGAGGTATATTACGGTTTCAAATTTATCGTTTTATTATGATCGGGAACCGGTTTTAGAAGGGATCAATTACTACTTAGATAGTGGGGAGTTTGTGACCTTGACCGGGGAAAATGGTGCTGCTAAGTCAACCTTGATTAAGGCTAGCCTTGGGATTTTACAGCCCAAGGTCGGGACAGTTGAGATTTCAAAGACAAATGTAAAGGGAAAGAAGTTAAGGATTGCTTATCTTCCACAACAGATTGCTAGTTTTAATGCAGGGTTTCCAAGTACGGTCTATGAATTTGTGAAATCAGGTCGGTACCCTCGTAAAGGATGGTTTCGAAAGTTGAATGAGCACGATGAAAAACATATTCTGAAGAGTTTAGAATCTGTTGGGATGCTGGAGTTCAAGGATCGGGCGATTGGTTCTTTGTCTGGTGGTCAGAAACAGCGGGCTGTCATTGCTAGGATGTTTGCTTCAGATCCGGATATCTTTGTTTTAGATGAACCTACGACAGGGATGGATGCGACGACAAAGAGTGATTTTTATGAGTTGATGCATCACAGTGCGCATCACCATCAAAAATCTGTTTTGATGATTACGCATGATCCTGAAGAGGTTAACCAATTTGCGGATCGGAATATTCATTTGGTTCGTGACCAAAGCTCTCCTTGGAGATGTTTTAATGTCCATGATACTGAAGGGGAGGGTGACCATGCTTGATTTATTCCAGTATGATTTTATGCAACGGGCCTTGTTGGCTATGGTTGCCATGAGTCTTTTTTCTCCTGTATTAGGGATTTTCTTGATTTTAAGACGGCAGAGTCTGATGAGTGATACGCTAAGTCACGTCTCTCTTGCGGGTGTCGCTTTTGGGCTTTTCCTTGGGATCTCTCCAACGCTCTCGACCATGATCATTGTCATTATTGCTGCGGTTTTTCTTGAGTATTTGCGGACCTTATTTAAGGACTTTATGGAGATCGGGACGGCAATTTTAATGTCCACAGGTCTTGCCCTAGCTTTGGTACTGATGCGTGGTGGTGGGAAGAGCTCGATGAGCTTGGATCAGTATTTGTTTGGTTCTACCCTAACCATTACGGATGAACAGGTGATCGCCTTGTTTGTGATTGCTTTCGTTGTATTAGTGCTGACGGCCTTATTCTTGCGGCCTATGTATATTTTGACCTTTGATGAAGATACGGCCTTTGTGGATGGCCTTCCGGTCCGGACCATGTCCATCTTATTTAATGTGGTAACGGGGGTTGCTATCGCCTTGATGATTCCTGCAGCAGGATCGTTATTGGTTTCAACCATCATGGTCTTACCGGCTAGTATTGCGCTGAAATTAGGGAAGAACTTCCGTGGGGTCATGCTGCTTGCGGTCATTATTGGCTTTATCGGGATGTTTAGTGGGTTGATTTTGTCTTATATTGCAGATACACCAGCGAGTGCCAGCATCACGCTTTTATTTGTGGCCTTGTTCTTGCTTGTGAATCTTGGATCACGTTTGAGGAAGTAAATATGAAATTTAAAAAAATAGGTTTAATGTTGTTGGTGGCTTTTGCCCTTATCTTGACTGCTTGTGGTAAAAGTCAGAGTCAAAATGGAAAATTAAAAGTGATGACCACTTTTTATCCTGTTTATGATTTTACAAAAAATATTGTCGGAGATGAAGGAACGGTAGACCTGCTCATTGGAGCGGGATCAGAGCCTCATGAATATGAATTGTCTGCTAAGGGGCGGGCTATGATTCAAGATTCGGATGTTTTCGTTTATGAGAATGAAAACATGGAAACGTGGGTTCCAAATCTTTTGAAATCCATGAAGGATAAGAAAACCAAAGTGATCGATGCTACCAAGGGTATGGTCTTGCTTCCTGGATTGGAAGAGGAACATGAACACGAAGGGGGCGAAGAACACCATCATGAATATGATCCTCACCTTTGGCTCTCTCCACATCGTGCCATGAAGATGGTAGAGTCGATTCGTGATCAGTTGGTCGCAGCTTATCCAGATAAGAAAAAGACGTTTGAGAAAAATGCCCAAGCCTATCTGAAGAAATTACAGGCTTTGGATCAAGCTTATCAGGATGGATTGAAAGATGCGAAGCAAAAGAATTTCGTGACCCAACACGCGGCTTTCCGTTACTTGGCCTTGGATTATGGATTAAACCAGGTGGCCATTTCAGGGATTTCACCTGATAGCGAGCCTTCTGCTGCACGATTGCGTGAATTGACAGAGTATATCAAGAAAAATGAGATCAAGGTCATTTACTTTGAGGAAAATGCTTCTAAGTCCTTGGCGAAAACCTTGTCTTCTGAAGCTGGTGTTGAGTTGGCTGTCTTAAATCCTTTGGAAAGCTTGACGGATCAAGAAATGAAAGATGGCGAAGACTACGTGTCTGTTATGAAGGAGAATCTGAAGGCGCTAGAGAAAACAACGTCACAAGCTGGTAAGGATATTCAACCGGAACATGAGGAAGATGCTAAGACGGTTCAAAAGGGCTATTTCGAGGATAGTCAAGTTAAGGATCGTAGCTTAGCAAATTATGTAGGTGATTGGAAATCCGTTTATCCATACTTGCAAGATGGAACCTTGGATCAGGTCTTTGATTATAAGGCAAAATTAAATCCAACTATGACGGCTGCTGAGTATAAGGAATATTATACTAAGGGTTACCAAACAGATATTGATCGGATTAAGATTGATAAGGATTCAATGGAGTTTTATCAAAAAGGATCTTCTAAGAAATATACCTATAAATACGTAGGTAAGCACATTTTGACTTATAAGAAGGGAAATCGTGGTGTTCGTTATCTATTTGAAGCCAAGGAGAGCGATGCGGGAGACTTCAAATATGTTCAATTTAGTGACCATGAAATTACTCCGGTAAAGGCAGCTCACTTCCACATTTTCCATGGAGGAAAGAGTCAAGAAGCGCTTTATGATGAGTTGGAAAATTGGCCAACTTATTATCCTTCGAACTTATCTGGTTTAGAAGTGGCACAGGAAATGCTGGCTCATTAAAAGTTGTATCAAAAGAGAGACTAGGACTGATTATCCCGGTCTCTTTTTGATTAAAAATGGGGAGTGAAGCTTGTCAAATGCTTGAAAATACGTTACAATGAAAGGGCTTTAAATTAAAAAATGTATGGGGAATTTTAAATGAAAAAAGTTGGTGCAATTCTTGTGAGTCTTCTCAGTGTGGTCCTGTTGGTAGCTTGTTCGCAGCAGAGGGTGAGTAAAAAATCACCGGCTTCTTCTAGTCAAACGACGACCTCTTCTGAGGTCAAAAAGACGGCTGCTTCTAGTTCGGAAGTGAAGGAGAAAGAAAAAAAAGAAGAGAAAAAAGAAGTGAAGAAAATGGATCTTGAAGCGATTGCCAATGGAGACTACAGCAGTATTGCTGGTATCTGGCAAGATGATAAGGGAAACAAGCTGGTCTTTAACGACAAAGGGTTGGTCTCACAAGAGTTAGAGGGCTATGGAGCTTCTTTGACGGATTATGGAACAGCATCAGAAGGCATTTATGGTGGTCGTGATGGAGGCTTCTTGTTGGAGTATATTCCTGCAGGAGTGACCATTGGTGATCAGGTCGATGATCAAGGACAAGTCGTCTTTAAAGATACATCAGATGCCTCTAAAAACCGCTTATGGTCTGGTGTTGGTATCGCTAGTTTTGGGGAACAAGGCTCGATCTACTATCATGTAGGAGATGAATAACAGAAAAAAGAGGCTGGGACAAAAGTCCTAGCCTCTCAATTATTTTTAGATTGTCGAGCAAGACGCAGTGGTTGAGTGGGCTCTACTACGCTGATTTCATCAGCTTTTACAGCCCTACTCAACTGTGCGGAGGTGGGACGACGAAAT
>JAWGXY010000104.1:0-6560 GCA_032572035.1 Streptococcus parasanguinis | reverse complement strand
GGAAGCCTATACGGACATTCACGAAAACAATGTCGCTTCCTTCAAAAAAGATGTGAACCACCTAGTCAATCGCTACCGACTCAAGGAAGCCAAAGAGCTGTTTGAAAACATTGGGGAGGACTTGGATGATTTTTATCGCCTGTCCCAAGCAGTAAAGAACGGCCAATTGAGCGAGCGAAATAGTAAGCGCCTAGAGGAATTGTTAGGCAAGTTTCATGTGATCAAGGCAGCTATGCGGATCATTGAAAATAAACGGGGAGATTATCATCTTTAGGGTCTTTTCCCCCTAAAAATAGGCGCCTAGAAGCCCTCTCATCTACTTCAGATGAGAGGACTTTTTTGCTGTGGAAAGCTTTTTGAAAAAAAGAGAAAAAAATTGTATAATAGAGTGGATATGCAAGTATTTGCAAAGCTGTAATTCGACTTGGGCGACCAAGGACCGTAAGTATTAAAATAATCACACTAAAGGAGACAACAGTGAGTAGTATTAAATTAGTCACTCTTGGCGGTGTTCGAGAAAATGGGAAAAATCTCTACGTTGCCGAAGTGAACGATTCAATTTTTGTCTTGGATGCAGGTTTGAAGTATCCAGAAAATGAGCAACTTGGGGTGGATGTCGTTATCCCCAACATGGATTATCTATTTGAAAACAAGGACCGCATTGCGGGTGTTTTCTTGACCCATGGTCACGCGGATGCCATTGGGGCCTTGCCTTATCTTTTGGCGGAAGCGAAAGTCCCTGTATTCGGGACCGAGTTGACCATTGAGTTGGCTAAACTCTTTGTCAAAAGCAATGACAGTGTGAAGAAATTCAACGACTTCCATGTCATCGATCAGAATTCTGAGATTGATTTTGGGGATGCCGTCGTCTCTTTCTTTCAAACAACCCACTCCATCCCTGAAAGTATCGGGATTGTGATTGGCACTCCTGAGGGTAATATCGTCTACACAGGAGACTTTAAATTTGACCAAACTGCCAGCGAGTCGTACGCGACAGACTTTGCTCGCCTAGCTGAGATTGGACGCGAAGGTGTGCTTGCCCTCTTGAGTGATTCAGCCAATGCGGATAGCAAGATCCAAGTTGCCAGTGAGCAAGAAGTGGGCGATGAAATCCTGGATACCATTGCGGACTGGGATGGTCGTGTCATCGTAGCAGCTGTAGCCAGCAACCTTTCTCGGATCCAGCAGGTCTTTGATGCTGCGGCTGAGACTGGCCGTCGAGTGGTCTTGACAGGGTTTGATGTGGAAAACATCGTCCGCACAGCCATCCGCTTGAATAAATTATCTCTTGCCAACGAAAAACTCTTGATCAAGCCAAAAGAAATGAGCCGGTTTGAGGACCATGAATTGATCATTTTGGAAACAGGCCGGATGGGTGAACCGATCAATGGTTTGCGTAAGATGTCGATTGGTCGTCACCGCTATGTGGAAATCAAAGATGGAGACTTGGTCTACATCGTTACAACACCATCTATTGCTAAAGAAGCTGTGGTGGCTCGTGTGGAAAACATGATCTACCAAGCAGGTGGCATTGTCAAATTGATCACGTCCAGCTTGCGCGTGTCTGGTCACGGAAACGCACGGGACTTGCAGTTGATGATCAACCTTCTTCGTCCTAAATATCTCTTCCCGATCCAAGGGGAATACCGCGAATTGGATGCCCATGCGCGGGTAGCGATGGAAGTCGGTATCTTGCCTGAGAATATCTTTATTCCAAAACGCGGAACGGTAATGGAGTACGAAAAGGGGGACTTCGTCCCTGCCGGTAGCGTCTCAGCAGGAGATGTCATGATCGATGGGAATGCCATTGGGGATGTGGGCAATATTGTCCTTCGTGACCGCAAGGTCTTGTCAGAAGATGGGATCTTTATCGTAGCGATCACGGTGAATCGCAAAGAGAAGAAGATTATTTCCAAAGCGCGCGTGCACACCCGTGGTTTTGTCTATGTCAAGAAGAGCCGGGATATTCTTCGTGAAAGTTGTGAATTGGTTAACCAAAGCGTTGAAGATTATTTGAATCAAGATAGCTTTGACTGGGGTGAGTTAAAAGGTTTGGTACGCGACAACTTGTCTAAGTTCTTGTTTGAACAAACCAAACGTCGTCCAGCCATCCTACCAGTCGTGATGGAAGTGAAATAATAGTAGAAAACGAAACGCTTGGCGGCCCGAGGCTTGCCGAGTGTTTTTAACAGTAGAAAGAGGAAATCAAATGGCAGTTATGCAGATTGAGTATTATTCAGAAGCCTTGAAGATGGAGTGGGGTGTGTCCGTCCTTTATCCCGATGCATCGCGCGTGGAAGATCCAGCGGATACGGATATTCCTGTTCTCTATCTCTTACACGGGATGAATGGCAACCACCACTCTTGGTTGAAGCGGACCAATGTGGAGCGCATTTTGCGCAATACCAATCTGATCGTGGTCCTACCTAATACCAATAATGGTTTTTACACAGATACCCAGTATGGCTACAACTACTACACAGCCATTGCGGAGGAATTGCCAGAGACTCTTTCTCGCTTCTTCCCTAATATGACCAAGAAACGGGAGAAGACCTTTATTGCTGGCCTATCCATGGGTGGCTATGGATCGATGCTCTTGGCCCTCAAGACAAATCGTTTCTCTCATGCGGCTAGTTTTTCCGGTGCTCTGAGTTTCCACGATCGGGACTTTGAAAACAATGACTTGGAGCAACCAGCTTTTTGGAAGGGGATCTTTGGAGAGATTGAGGATTGGACAACTAGTCCCTATTCGCTAGAGACTGCTGCCAAGAAGTTTTCAGATAAGAAGACCAAACTCTGGATCTGGTGTGGGGAGCAGGATTTCCTTTATGAGGCCAATAATTTTGAAGTCAAGGAATTAGAAAAGTTAGGTTTGGATGTCACCTATACCCACAGCCCGGGTAAGCACGAATGGTTCTACTGGGAACGTGAGTTGGAGCACTTTTTACAAACCCTACCAATCGACTTTGAATTAGAAGAAAGACTAAAATAAGATACAAATAGATTGGATATCAGTCAGAGCATTTGTTCTGGCTTTTTTTATATATAGGAAGAAAAGCTAGAAAGGCCACTTATTCATTTCAGTCCTGCTTTCTTTGTGGTATAATAGGAACGATTGAAAAATGAGCTAGAAATAGCGAACAAGATAAGAGGAGAGAAATATGGCAAAAGATATTCGTGTGCGTTATGCACCAAGTCCAACAGGGCTACTACACATCGGAAATGCTCGTACAGCATTGTTTAACTACTTGTATGCGCGCCACCATGGTGGAACCTTTATCATCCGTATCGAAGATACGGACCGCAAACGTCATGTCGAAGACGGAGAGCGTTCCCAGCTTGAAAACCTGCGTTGGTTGGGCATGGACTGGGATGAAAGTCCTGAGACGCACGAAAACTACCGCCAATCAGAACGTTTGGAACTCTATCAAACATACATCGACCAACTCTTGGCGGAAGGAAAAGCTTACAAATCTTACGTTACTGAAGAAGAGTTGGCAGCTGAACGTGAACGCCAAGAAGCGGCAGGTGAAACACCTCGTTACATTAACGAATACCTTGGCATGAGCGAGGAAGAAAAAGCTGCTTACGTTGCAGAACGTGAAGCAGCGGGTGTGATTCCAACGGTTCGTTTGGCAGTGAATGAGTCTGGTATCTACAAGTGGCATGATATGGTCAAAGGCGATATCGAGTTTGAAGGTGGTAATATCGGTGGGGATTGGGTCATCCAGAAGAAAGATGGCTACCCAACTTACAACTTTGCCGTTGTGATCGATGACCACGACATGCAAATCTCTCACGTTATCCGTGGAGACGACCACATTGCCAACACCCCAAAACAGCTCATGGTCTATGAAGCCCTTGGTTGGGAAGCACCAGAATTCGGTCACATGACTTTGATCATCAATTCTGAAACTGGTAAGAAGTTGTCTAAACGGGACACTAACACCCTTCAATTTATCGAAGATTACCGTAAGAAGGGCTACCTTCCAGAAGCAGTCTTTAACTTCATCGCTCTTCTTGGTTGGAACCCTGGTGGGGAAGACGAAATCTTCTCTCGCGAAGAACTCATCAAGCTCTTTGATGAACATCGTCTCAGCAAGTCTCCAGCTGCTTTCGACCAGAAGAAAATGGACTGGATGAGCAATGAGTATATCAAGAATGCGGATCTTGCGACTATCTTTGAAATGGCCAAGCCATTCCTCGAAGAAGCAGGTCGTTTGACAGACAAGGCTGAGAAGTTTGTAGAACTCTACAAGCCACAAATGAAGTCGGTGGACGAAATCGTTCCATTGACAGACCTTTTCTTCTCAGACTTCCCAGAGTTGACAGATGCAGAAAAAGAGGTCATGGCTGGTGAAACGGTTCCGACTGTACTTGAAGCCTTCAAAGCGAAATTGGAAGCCATGTCAGACGATGAGTTTGTGGCAGAAAATATCTTCCCACAAATCAAAGCGGTTCAAAAAGAAACTGGGATCAAAGGGAAGAATCTCTTTATGCCAATCCGTATTGCCGTTTCAGGTGAAATGCATGGTCCTGAATTGCCAGATACCATCTATTTACTTGGACGCGAAAAATCCATCCAACACATTGAAAGTATGTTGGAAAAAATCAGATAATTATCAGAAAAGTCCCTATTAAATGGGGCTTTTTGTTTTACCTCTAAAGTAAAAGTATTATAGGGTTTTTTCAAAAAATTGCCCCGGTTTGACAAATTGATCCTACTGAAAACGATTTTATTACTATCTAAAACAAAAATTATAAAAAAATAGCAATAATTAAGGATAATTGCTTCCAAAAATCGACACATTAGTCTATAATGTAAGGGAAATAAAAAATGTAATAAGGAGACAGAAATGTTTTTTAAACGTTCGAACGGTGAATTCCGTGAAACGGATCGTGTGACTCGTTTCAAATTGATCAAATCAGGTAAAAACTGGTTGCGTGCTGCGACTTCTAACTTTGGTCTTTTGAAGGTCATTCGTGGTCAAGTCGAAGAGACTGTTGTAGCTGAAGTGCGTGAAGACGCAGTATCAGTGAAAGAAATGACAAGCCGTGGCTTGCTCAAAGGGATCGTAGCAGCAGGGGCTGTTCTTGGTGCAGCTACAGTAGCGAATACTGCCAAAGCAGATGAAACAGGATCAGACGTTGCGACTGCATCTGAGCTTTCAAGTGAAGCACTTGTAGAACAAGGAAGTACAGTCCTTGGAACAACATCAACAACAGAATCTCAGTCTGAATCAACAACAGCATCAACAACTGAGTCAACTACTGAATCTCAATCAACAACAGAATCAGCTAGCGCTTCTGCATCTGCAAGTGCTTCAACCTCTACAAGCGTATCTGTATCTCACTCAGCTTCATTGAGCGAACAAGGTTCAGCAGCTTCAAGCGAATCAACTGTAGCAGCTGGCTCTGAAGCAAGTGTAGAAAGCACTACAACAGTAGCGAAAGCTGAAGATAAAGTTGTTTTGGAACAAAACACTTCAGAAGCAGCATTGTTGAACAAGATTGCAGGAGACTACTCAGCAACTGTTTCAGCTCCAGAAAAGAAAGCAGCACTTGATGCTGCCATCGCTAAAGTTCAAACAGAATTGACAGCAAGCAACAGCTTGATCAACGCTAATGCTTCAGCTCAATCATACGCAGACCAACGCGAACGCTTGAGCAAGTCAGTAGATGACATGATGGCAACCTTGACTGCAGCAGGATTTACTGGAAACACAACAGTAAACGGTGCTCCAGCAATTTCAGCTCAGTTGGCACCAATTTCTACAGATACTAAAGGTCCTGAAACTACTGTGCCAGCTATTGCAGATCCTAACGGTGCAACGATTGAGGATGCAGCCTTCAACAAAGCAGGTTATGCATTAGATCCAAACGCAGATCGTTATACCTTTGGTGTATGGCAATTCCTTAAGACAGATCATGCTTCTGGCAATAAGACTTATTTTGATTACTACGCTACTCTTTCAGTAGACCGTTCAGCCATCACTGGTAGCCTTTCAGCTAACCCAGATGTACATTTGCGTATTGTGAAGAAATCTGATGGTACTGAAGCTTATACACGTACCCTCAAAGCTGGAGAAAGCAATATCTCCCTTCCAAGCTACATCACAAACAACAACTCTGATGTAACCAACACTTTGACTTACACAGGTGCTAACGGAACTGATCCAGGTAACGTTACCTTCTCATTGGTCAACGCTAACCTTGAGTATGAAACGCTTCAAATCCGCGATACCAACTACCCAGGTAACGAAAATGAAGACAAACCAAACGTTCAAACTTCGGTTCCTTATGCTACAGTTGATCAAACAACTCACTATAAGCTTATCGAAGGAAGTTCTACTCCAGGTCAACTATATAAACCTACTGGAAATGAAACAGATCTGGCAAGCTATACGCAAAAAGGCCTTGCTGGTCAACAATTTACAGCTTCAAACAACCGTGACATCCCAGGTTACAAACATGTAGCAGCAACAACTGACTCAACTCAAAAAACATCTGGTATCCTTGGTAAGGGTGTTGTTGGTCAAAAATTGGTCGAACTACAAGGT
>JAWGXY010000103.1:0-6601 GCA_032572035.1 Streptococcus parasanguinis | reverse complement strand
AATATCCTCTGCTTCTACACTTCTAATTGGGTCTCCAATGGTTGGTTTGGAAATCAACTCGCCATGATAAACATGAGCCCCCCCTAATTGAATCCCTAAGGCGCCTGCAACAACCGATTCAGGGAAAGCACTATTTGGACTCGCATGTTGGTAGCGATCTCTCCAGCCAATTTTTAAGGCATTCCTGAAATCCAATTGCAAAATTCTAGCACTGGTCAACATAAAGATCCAGGTTAAACGAGCAGGAATGAGATTGACCAAATCATCAATCTTAGCTGAAACAAATCCAATCTTGCGATATCTAGCTGTTTTATAGCCTACCATTGAATCCAGCGTATTAATAGCCTTGTAGCCCATTGCTAAAACTGGTCCACCAAGAAATAGGCATAATAAGGGACCGATCACGCCATCACTAGCATTTTCTGCTACCGTTTCGATGGTCGCATTACAAATTTCAGGAATAGAAAGATGATTTGTTTCTCTCCCCACAATCATGCCAACCTGATATCTAGCCTGTTCAATGGAACCAGACTGGACCGCTTTGTAGACCTTAAGGGCTTCAAAAGCAAGAGAACGAGTCGCCAAACAAGTGTAAGCCAGATAAATCCAAATCCCCCAATAGAGAATAGGGTGCAGCTGACTAGCGACCCACAAAATTCCATAAGTGAGGGAAACTGTTAAAGTAACTGTGGAGAACCAAAGAAGTATTCCAAACAGAAAAGGAAATTTTGATTTTAGGTTCTCTAGTTTCAAACAAGCATAAATAAAATTTCCAATCAGCTTAACGGGGTGGGGCCAAGAATAAGGATCTCCAATTATCCAATCCAGAAGGAGAGCGATAAAAATTGCAATAACTATCATTTCTTAGACTCCAAGATATAATCAAGCCAATTCATAAGGAGTTGTTCCTTTTGATAAAAGTGAACATGGAGGTAACTTGCAAAAGTTTTCCCTTTCTGGTAGCCCCCAGTCCAATTGGAAACCACTTCTCCGTCTCTTTCTTTTCTAAGGTCTAAAACTGTTTTTTCAGAAGTATTGAAGATGGAATGATGGAACTCATGACCTCGAACTTCCGTACCAGACGGACCAAATAAAGAATCTTCATTAGTGGTTGCAAAACAGTAACCAAAACGTTTTAGTCCGTTGGTCATCACACTAGTACCATCAAATACCCCAACCATTTCAAAGAACTGATCTTCAATCTCAAGATTTTTTCCAAGATACATCAATCCTCCGCATTCAGCATAGATGGGGATTCCCTTTTGATGAGCTTCTAGAACGGATTCTCTAAAGGAACGATTGTCAGACAATTCTTTTGCAAACAACTCCGGATAGCCCCCACCAAAATAATAGGCATTAGCTTCCGGTAAGCGTTCATCTTTTAAGGGACTAAATGGAATGAGCTCGACATTAGCACTTCTTAATAAATCCAGATTATCTTCGTAATAAAAATGAAAGGCATCATCCAGTGCATAAGCAATGGTTAATGGGGTAGAATTCTCAAGCTTGAATGGAGAAGAAAGTTTCACTGATTCCCTATCAACTTTCTCCAATAGGCGATCAAACCGAATTGTTTTTTTAGCCTGTTCTCCAAGAATAGCAAATTTTTCTTCAAGATCATCCATCTCTACATCAGGAATCAAACCCAAATGTCTAGAAGGAAGTTCAACCTGAACATTTTTAGGGAAATAGCCCAAAACCTCAATATTAGTGTAGCGTTCAATCGCTCCCTTAATGAGTTGATAATGCGTTTCAGAAGCAACACGGTTGATAATAACACCAACGATATTTACATCGGGATCAAATGAAGAAAAGCCATGTACAATTGCTGCCGCTGAAGTTGAAGTTGATTTCCCATCAATAATTAAAACAACAGGTAGATTGAGCTGTTTAGCAACAGATGCAGAAGAGGCACAATCTTTATCTGTTCCTAATCCATCATAGAGTCCCATCACCCCTTCTACCACTGCGACATCAGAATTTTGATGCCAACGATAATAAGACCACTTCAGATAATCCGTATCAGGAATTAAAAAATTATCTAGATTACGAGATGAGTTCTTCGTAATACGACTATGGTAAGAAGTATCAATATAATCAGGACCAATTTTATACGGCTGAACATTGTACCCCATATCTGTTAAAGCTCTTAATACAGCCAGTGTTACGGTAGTTTTTCCAACACCACTAGATACAC
Organism: Streptococcus parasanguinis; assembly: GCA_032572035.1. Classification (GTDB taxonomy): domain Bacteria; phylum Bacillota; class Bacilli; order Lactobacillales; family Streptococcaceae; genus Streptococcus; species Streptococcus parasanguinis_AB. The sequence goes on along the minus strand of JAWGXY010000103.1, from coordinate 4,404 downwards.
CAGCTAACATAAACTGCTTCATCCTAAAAACCCCTATCTCTTGAAAAAAATAGAGCTACAAAAAATACACTATTTTTTGTAGCTCCGTTGCTTTATTAAATTACTAAGCACCTCGTTGTGCTCTCTTCATTCTTAAACACTAAAGATGTCTTTATTCTAATATAAATTATAGCATTTGTCAATGAAAAATTGAAAACGCAATCAAAAAGAGCACACATATGGTGCTCCTTATAAACTATTGTATATAAAAGTTCATTATCCTTGCCAATCTGCTGGATAAGTCACATAAATAAAGCGTGCCTTATCTTTAACAGAAAATTGAATATCGCTTCCCTTTGGAATAAAGATAATTTCACCTGGACCAGCACTCATCACTTCATCACCAGAGATAACATCCAAACGACCTTCGATCACATAGTCAACTTCATCATAGTCTAAATGCCAAGGGAATGTTGTCTTATCCATTGTCATCAAACCTAAGCCAAGTCGAGGACTTTCTTCAAGAGTCAAAAGATCACGTGTATAGACTTGATGTTCAGGATTTCCTGTGTCCAAACGATCTTCAGGACGAACATCTAAGCTTGGTAGTGAAATAGAGGCTACACCAGCTTTACTAACACGTTTAGCAGAACCTTTACCTGCCAATTCTTCTAGAAGAATTTTGCGAACTAAAGATTCGATATCTGTACGATTATAATCCATTTACCAATACCTCCAATTAGGCTTCTTTCTTAGTCAAGAAGTAGGCAAGTAATACGGCAGTAACCCCACCAACAAACTTACCAATCATCATTGGAACAATCATCTTAGGAGCTTGTCCAGCAGTAAATCCTAAGTGGTCCCCGATAACGAATGAAGCAGATACAGCAAAGGCAATATTCAAGATCTTACCACGTTTGTCCATATCTTTTAACATTTGGAACATAGCAATGTTGTTTGCCAAAGAAGCAACCAAACCAGCAGCTCCTACTTCGTTCATTCCCAATGATTTACCAATTGCTGAAAGAGGTTTGTTGGCTACTTTAGTAAAGACAGCAACTAAACCAAAAGCACCAGCCAAGGTTACTGCGATTGAACCAACAACGACAAATGCTTCTTGAAGGGTTTCTGCACCTTTTGGATAAAGTTCAAGCAACCATTTATTACCAGTCAAGAGTTGTGCTGCACCGAATGCCAAACCTAAAGTTGCGATCACAACAATGATTTGACCAAAGATTTCAAATCCTTTAATCATTCCGTTTGGAATAAGAAGCAATCCTATGAAAATAAGGGCAGATACAATGACAATAGGGATCAAGTTGATTAATAAAGTACCAAATGATAGACCTGGAACAAGCAATCCACCAACTAAACATCCGATAGGCACAGTTACCAAACCGTACAAAATACCACGAGCCAAGAAAGGACGATCTGATTTTTCGATAATACCTAAGGCAACAGGGATCGTGAACACGATCGTTGGTCCCATCATAGAACCTAAAACGTAGGCAGCAAAATCACCAACAGCTTTATCTTGGGCTAAGCTCAAGGCTAAAGGTGCTCCACCCATATCATTCGCGATAAATGTTGTTGCAAAAATCGAAGGATCCGCACCAACCAAACCATAAAGAGGAACAATGATAGGTTTTAATAAATCAGCTAACAATGGAGCTACAACCATAATCCCAGCCATAGAAAGCGCTAGCGCTCCCATAGCCATAATTCCTTCTTCAAACTGCTCACTAAGGCCCAATTTCCCGCCGATACATTTATCAATTGCACCAACAAGCATAAAGAGAACCATAATGTAAATGATAATTTCATTTATACTCATAAATTCTTCCCTACTTTCAATAATCATCCAGTTGATATTCAACTTTATCTATGATCCCAACAATGACCATATCCACTGGAACGTCCTGTCTATTCAAACTCACTCGAGCAGAACTTCCTGTAGTAACCAATACTTGATCACCTTCACCAGCACCAATACAGTCTGCAGCAATCACTAAAGAAGGATCTGTTTGATGGTCATTCAGTTGTCGCTCGACCACTAAAAACTTTAATCCATTAAGTTTTTCATCTTTTCTTGTAGCCCACAGACTCCCTTTCACTTTCCCAACAAACATCTCGCTACTCCTTATTCTTCAATATTAATATTGTGACGTTTTAAATAATCTTTTGCAAGCGCTGTCACAATCATTCCTTTTTTTAGACGAATGCTATCATTATCAGATAGATTCATTTCAATTAATTTTTTTTCAGTTAGCAAGCCAACCTTCTCAACAGTTTTAGGTGTTGAGCTGTTTTTTGACACTTCTTGGACAGGCTTATTGTTTTCTCCACCAGTACTTTCTTCAAGGATGGATACCAATTCTTCTTTTTTGTAGAATTGAACACCATATCTGATCAGTTTTTCGTACTGTTCTTGAAGATCTTGGAACAATAGTGCTTTAGAGGTCTGTTTAAATTGATGGAAATCAAATAATTCATTTAGAACCAAAACTTTCTTTCCTTTTAAGAGACTCTTAATCACCACTGCCTCATCTTCTGTAAGTGGACACAAAGAAGCTATCCGAAGCATCGCATCAAAACCAATTGATTCTACTAGAATGATGTCAGCACTACTTGAATTTTTTACAACTTGATAGCCCTCTCTATCCAAGATATCCGGAGTATCAAATGCCCCGATCACAAATACAGAAGACTTGTATGATTCAACCTGTAATTTATCCATTAAACGGTCTGTAATCAAATCTACGATTTTGTCTAGATTTTCCATTTTTGACCTACCTCCAACAAGCAATACTAGTCTTTAATAATACGACCACGGATTCCTTTGCTAAAACCACAAGCATTGGCTTCATCGTAATCAATATGCATATAGGTTGCAAATTTTGGGCTGACCCGAATCACAACATCATCAAAAATTAAAGGTCTTGCCCCTTCAACTTTTACTTTGACAATATCATGATTTTTTACACCTATTTTTTCTGCATCTTCAGGTGTCATATGAACATGGCGTTTTGCTACAATCAACCCTTTATCCAAGGAAACTGATTTATCTCCATTCACCAATACAATACCTGGAGTACCTTCAATATCACCGCTCTCACGAATAGGAGCTTTTACTCCTAATTGTAAACAGTCTGTAAGTGATACCTCTACTTGAGACTCTTTTCTAACAGGTCCCAAAATAACGACATTATGAAAAGCTCCTTTTGGACCCACTACAGTCAAACGTTCTTTTGAGGCATACTGACCAGGTTGAGATAAATCTTTCGCCTTAGTCAATTCATAACCAGTTCCGAACAAAGCATCCAATTCTTTTCGACTTAAATGCACATGTCGACCACTAGCTTCCACTTCAAAGGAGCTGTCTAGTTCATTTTGAATCCTATCAATAACTTTATCAATTATATTTTCAAATGACATTGTTATTCTCCACATTCTATTCTAAAATAAGCCACACTAAAACTTCAATTGATTTCAATAATGTGATTAGTTTATCTGCATAAACATCTTGATTGTTAGACGATACTAAGGTCAATTCCTTTCGGATGTTTACAATTTCAAGATATAACTCATAGCAAGAAAGTTTCCAATTCTCACATTTGAAATCAACTCTTACACTTCCTTGATCCAATTGTTTAATGACTCGAATTGACTGTAAATCTTCATTTGTCCCAAGATTTGGGTTATAAAATGAGATATCCTCTTCAATATAACAGCCGACAATCTTTTCTACTATTTGAAGTAGATTTCCCAATTGATCAACTTTTTCATCTAAATAAGCAAGATGGAGTTCTTTTTGGCATCTTAGAAAATACGTATATAGTTTCGTTAGCTTGAAAAGTAGTGGATACACAGCAGACTCTTCTAGAGACGAAACAGTCATATGAAATGGTTTACTAATCTCTGTTTGAGTTTTATTTGGCGAATCAGCATAAGCTACTTGAATATGGCGATCATGCAAAAAACCTCTTGCAGCAGGCGTCAATTTGTCCTCACTGGAAAGTTTTAGAACATTTTGATCACTGACCTGACCATTTTTGATGAGCTTCCTAATTCGTGATTCAGTATAAACTGTCATGCATTCACATCCTTCTACCACAAATTAAACACAGGGATACAACGAGGTTGAGATATAACTTCCCAACCTCGCTCAGCTATTAATATGAATGAATATTCTTTACATCAAAATGCTTATTCCTATCAAAACATTAATTGCTGATTACCTGCATGAGAAATTTTGAAAATCTACTCTTTATGAGGTAGGATTACTTCTACTTCTGAATGTGGACGTGGGATGACATGTACTGAAATCAATTCACCTACAGTTTCAGCTGCTGCTGCACCTGCATCTGTTGCTGCTTTAACAGCACCTACATCACCACGAACCATTACAGTTACCAAACCAGCTCC
>JAWGXY010000102.1:0-6638 GCA_032572035.1 Streptococcus parasanguinis | reverse complement strand
GGTCCTATCTGAACTTACAATTGAAAATATTGCTTCTGTATTTACAATCCCAAGAGTATATATAACGGATAAAAAAGTCCTTTATAAAAGTAAAATTATTTTTACACCAATTTCACATCAGTCTTTGATAGAAGTTGATAAGATAAAAGATTTTGTTATCCAAGAATATCAAAAAGCTGGGATTGAAAAGCAAGATATTCAGATGGGGGCAGTAATTATTACTGGTGAAACAGCTAGAAAAGAAAATGCCAGCCAAGTTTTGCAGGCATTGAGCGGATACGCTGGGGACTTTGTAGTTGCTACTGCGGGTCCAGATCTAGAGAGTATTATCGCAGGCAAGGGAGCGTGTGCACACCAATATTCTCAAGAACACCATACTTCCGTTGTAAATATTGATATTGGAGGTGGAACTTCAAACTTCGCTGCATTTCGCGAAGGAGATGTAATTGATACAGGTTGTTTTGATATTGGCGGTCGTTTGATCAAGATTGATCCTAATACTCTTAAAATACATTATATTTCACCGAAACTTCAAGAAATTATAAAACAAGAAAATTTAAGACTGTTTTTGGATGAAATTGTAAATAGGGATGAATTGAATAAATTAATCCAAATTTTAGTGAGAGTTTTAGAAAAGGCAGTTGGGCTTGAAGTGGATGCTCCGTATTACGAGTTTTTACAAACCAACCATGGATTGCGACTCGATTATGAATTGAAATGTGTTTCATTTTCCGGTGGAGTAGCTGATGCTATTTATCAAGATTCTGCTACTAATGATTTTGCTTACGGTGATATTGGTATCATATTGGGACGTGCTATTCGTCAATCAAAGATTTTTGAACAAAAGAGAGTGATTGAATCAGCCGAAACAATTCGAGCAACAGTCGTAGGCGCTGGAAGTCATACAACAGAGGTGAGTGGAAGTACCATCACTTATATTTCTAAAACTTTACCGATTAGAAATATACCTGTTTTGAAATTAGCGAAGGACGACGAGCTAGAGAGTTGTGAAAAATTAACAGAAATCATTCATGATAAATTAGAATGGTTTACCTTAGAAAATGAAGTTCAACAGGTTGCTTTAGCAATTAATGGTGAAAAAAGTCCAAGTTTTGTTAGAGTACAAGAATATGCAAGCGCTATCATAAAGGGGATGGGGGAAAGTATTCGAAAGAATATTCCATTACTTGTAGTTGTTAGAGAAGATATGGCAAAGGTTTTAGGGCAATGTTTGTTTGCTGAATTACCAAAAGATTATCCGTTTGTATGTATTGACTCAGTTGATGTCCAAAATGGTGACTACATCGATATAGGTAATCCAGTGATAGAGGGATCGGTCTTGCCGGTCGTTGTTAAAACGTTAGTTTTTAATTAAGAAATTATTAAAGGAGGAGACTTTAAATGATTTTAAAGACAAAATTATTTGGAAGAGTCTATGAATTCAAATCAGTAAAAGAAGTTCTAGCTAAAGCCAATGAATACAAGTCGGGTGACCAACTTGCTGGGGTGGCGGCTGAATCTTCTGAAGAACGTGTAGCAGCTAAGGTGGTTTTATCACAATTAAAACTATCAGATTTGTTTAACAATCCTGTTGTTCCATACGAAGAGGACGAAGTAACTCGTATTATTATTGATGATGTAAACCTTCGAACTTATGAAAAGATTAAAAATTGGACTGTTTCTGAACTTCGTGAGTGGATTTTAGATAACAACCACCAAAATGTTGATATTCAATGGCTTTCTCGTGGATTGACCTCAGAAATGGTTGCAGCGGTTGCTAAGTTGATGACAAACTTAGACTTGATTGTTGCAGCAAATAAGATTGTCATTACAAAACGCGCTAATACAACCATTGGTATGCCGGGAACATTCTCTTCTCGTTTGCAACCAAACCACACTACAGATGATCCTGATGGAATTATGGCCTCTACAATGGAAGGTTTTGCTTATGGATGTGGGGATGCTCTGTTAGGGTTGAACCCAGTTGATGATTCTGTAGAGAGTACAAAACGAATTCTTCATAAGTTTAATGATTTTATCGAAGAGTATAAGATTCCAACACAACACTGTGTGCTAGCTCACGTTACAACTCAGATTGAAGCAATGAACCAAGGAGCTCCAACTGGATTGGTATTCCAGTCTATCGCAGGTTCTGAAAAAGGGAATGCGGCATTCGGTTTTGATGCAAAAGTTCTGCAGGAAGCTAAAGATACAGCTCATAAAGTTGGTACTGCAGCTGGTCCAAACGTGATGTACTTTGAAACTGGTCAAGGGTCTGAGTTGTCATCAGATGCTCACCATGGTGCTGACCAGGTAACGATGGAAGCACGTTGTTATGGTTTTGCGAAACGTTTTGATCCATTCTTGGTTAACACAGTAGTTGGATTCATCGGTCCGGAATATTTGTATGATTCAAAACAAGTTATTCGTGCTGGTTTGGAAGATCACTTCATGGGCAAACTGACCGGTATTTCCATGGGTTGTGACATTTGTTACACGAACCACATGAAAGCCGATCAAAATGACGCTGAAAATCTATTGGTTCTTCTTGGAGCAGCTAATGTTAACTACATCATGGCAATTCCTCATGGTGATGATATCATGTTGAACTATCAAACTACTGGTTATCATGAAACTGCTACGATGCGTGATCTATTGAACAAACGTCCAATCAAAGAATTTGAAGAGTGGATGGAAAAAATGGGATTGATGAAGGATGGACATCTTACTGAAATCGGTGGAGACGGATCTATCTTTATGAAACAAAATTAGTAAGGAGGTATTGACAGTGAATGAACAAGATTTAAAAGAAATGATTCGTTCTTTGTTAAGCGAAATGGATACGGATACTGTTACAGAGCTAAAAAAGGAAGAGCAAACACAAAACTCTGAATTTAAGTCTCTTGAAAAGAATGGTGTTCAACCTGATAAAGAAGAAACGACTATTGAAGATGGAATTATTCCAGATATAACAGAAGTGGATATTCAGGAACAGTTTTTAGTTCCAAATGCAATTAACGAAGAAGCTTATCGTAAAATTAAAAAATTCACACCAGCTCGTTTGGGATTGTGGAGAGCAGGAAACCGTTATAAGACTGAGACAGTTCTTCGTTTCCGTGCAGACCATGCTGCAGCTCAAGATGCGGTGTTCTCAAATGTTTCAGATGATTTTGTTAAAGAAATGGGATTCATTCCTGTTCAAACAAAAGCATCAACGAAAGATGAATACTTAACTCGTCCGGACTATGGTCGTGTATTCCCAGAAGATCAACAGAAAATCATTAAAGAATCTTGTAAACCAAATCCAAAAGTACAAATCGTTGTTGGTGATGGTTTGAGTTCATCAGCGATTGAAGCAAACGTAAGAGATTTCTTACCAGCCTTAAAACAAGGTTTGAAAATGTTTGGTCTGGATTTTAATGAAGTTCTTTTCATCAAATATGCTCGGGTAGCTGCAATGGACCAAATCGCCGAACTTACAGGAGCTGAAGTTATCTGTATGCTAGTTGGAGAACGTCCTGGTTTGGTGACAGCTGAATCGATGAGTGCATATATGGCTTATAAACCAACAGTTGGGATGCCAGAATCACGTCGTACAGTAGTATCAAACATTCATAAAGGTGGAACTCCTGCAGTTGAAGCTGGAGCCTACGTGGCTGAAATTATTAAGAAGATTCTTGATAATAAGAAGTCAGGGGTAGAATTAAAATAGAAATGGGGTTTAGATTTTGAAAAATGATAGACTTGGCGCTAACGTATTAAGTGCATTATTAATTCCTAATGTAGATGCAGGGTTAGCAGCATCATTGGAACTGAAACCACATCATAGAAGTTTGGGAATTGTTACCTCTGACTGTGATGATGTAACCTATGTTGCTTTGGATGAAGCGACAAAAGCAGCTGATGTTGAAGTTGTTTATGCTCGTAGTATGTATGCTGGAGCTGGGAATGCTTCTACTAAGTTAGCTGGTGAAGTTATCGGTATTTTGGCAGGTCCAAATCCGGAAGAAGTTCGTAGTGGTTTAGATGTTGTAGTTTATGAAATTGAAAACGGAGCTAGTTTCTATAGTGCAAATGATGACGACAGCATCCCATATTTTGCTCATTGCATTTCAAGAGCAGGTAGTTATCTTTCGGAAGGTGCAAACGCAGAAGAAGGAACAGCCATTGCTTATTTAATTGCTCCTCCTGCAGAAGCTATGGTAGCTCTGGATGCAGCTTTAAAAGCTGCTGATGTATCGGTTGGTGCATTTTATGGACCACCAAGTGAAACAAACTTTGCAGGTGGATTATTGATCGGCTCTCAATCTGCATGTCGTGCAGCATGTGATGCATTTGCCCAAACTGTTCAAAGTATTGCAGATAATCCAAAGAGTTATTAAGATGAGGTGTGCTTATGGCAGAAAAAGCACTTGGATTAATTGAAGTACGAGGTTTTCTTGGGGCAGTCGTAGTTGCCGATGCTGCACTGAAAGCTGCCAACGTCTCACTATTGAATGTAGAAACTGTTAAGTCAGGGTTAAATACGGTTCAATTGGTTGGAGATGTTAGTGCAGTAAGATCAGCAGTGGAAGCTGCAGTTGAGATTGCACAAGATCAACCATACTATCTTCATAGTCACGTGATTGCACGATTAGACTCGCAAACTGATTCGATCCTCCTTCCAATTCAAAAGGAAGTGAATAAAGTTGTGTCCAAAGCTGAAACTTCTTCATCTATAGAAGAGAGTGTTCTAGAAGCAATTGATTCGATAGATGTACCTGAAGTTAATCCAAAACCTTTAATATCAGATCATGAAACAGCTTTTGTTGAAGATGTCATTTCTGAAATTATAGTTGATGAAGAGGTTCTAACAGAAGGACAACAGAAATACTCTGAGGAAGAATTAAATAAATTCAAAGTTGTTGAATTAAGAAGTATTGCTTATCGGGAAGATAAAATCGATCTATCTAAGAAAGAAATTAAATTTGCGAACAAACAACTACTTATTCAAGCTTTACTAAAATTGAAATCATAGGAGGAAGTTAAATGTATATTGAAGATAAAGATCTTTTATCTATTCAGGAAGTTCGCCATTTGATTCAACGGGCTAAAGTTGCTCAACAAAAACTAGCATTGATGAGTCAAGAACAAATCGATACTATTGTAAAAGTTGTAGCTAAAGCTTGTTATGATCAAAGAGAACATTTAGCCAAAATGGCCGCAGAAGAAACTGGATTTGGTAAGTGGCAAGATAAAGTTCTTAAAAATGCCCTTGCTTCAAAAGGCATCCTTGAAGAAATCAAGGATATGCGCACAGTTGGTATTTTGCGTGAAGATAAAGAGAATAAAGTTTTTGAAGTAGGTGTTCCAGTTGGGGTCATTGCTGGGTTAATTCCTTCAACCAATCCAACTTCAACAGTTATATACAAAGCACTTATCGCATTAAAAGGTGGAAACAGTATTGTCTTCTCTCCACACCCACATGCTGCAAAATGTATCAATGAAACAGTTGATATTATTAAAAAGGCAGCGGTTTCAGCAGGATGCCCAGAAGGTGCTGTCAGTGTAATTCAACGTGTTTCTATTGAAGCAACGAATGAGTTGATGAAACATAAGGATACAAATCTGATTTTAGCAACTGGTGGAAATGCGATGGTAAAAGCGGCCTATTCTTCAGGAACTCCTGCAATTGGTGTAGGACCTGGTAATGGACCAGCATTTATTGAAAAAACTGCCGATGTTCCTAAAGCTGTTCGTCAAATTCTTGATTCAAAAACATTCGATAATGGTGTGATCTGTGCTTCAGAACAATCTATCATTGTTGAAGAAGAAATGAGAGAAAAGGTTGTCGAAGAGTTTAAACGTCAAGGTGCTTACTTCGTTCCAAAAGAAGATGCGAAGAAATTAGGAGCTTTCATCATTTTACCAAGTGGAGCAATGAATCCAAAAATGGTCGGTAAGACTCCTCAAGTTATCGCAAAACTCGCTGGAATCTCTGTTCCTGATGATGCACGTGTCTTGATTGCTGATGGAGAAGGGGTTGGTAAACAATATCCATACTCAATGGAAAAACTTGCACCAGTTCTTGGTTTCTACACTGTTAAAACATGGGAAGAAGCGTGTGAATTAAGTATTCGTATTCTTCACCATGAAGGTGCGGGTCATACCATGGTAATCCATACACAAAATGAAAACATCGTTCGTGAATTTGCTTTAAGAAAACCTGTTTCAAGAATTTTGGTCAACACTCCTGCAGCGCTAGGAGGAGTTGGTGCTACAACTGGCTTGTTCCCAGCCTTTACTTTAGGTTGCGGAGCTGTAGGTGGAAGTGCTACTTCTGATAATGTCAGTCCATTGAATCTGATTAATATTCGCCGTGTTGCATATGGTACAGCAGAATTAGCAGATTTGAGAAATTCTGAAAACCAAGAGATTCTTGACTGTCAAGTCGAAAAGCAAGTTGATGAGGAACAATTGGTCGATCTACTTGTTCAACGTGTGTTATCAAAATTAACTAAATAATTTACTTATTTCATAATTGGAGGAAATTAAAATGGCAAACGCAAACGCATTAGGAATGGTTGAAACAAAAGGTTTAGTAGGTGCTATCGAAGCAGCAGATGCTATGGTAAAAGCAGCGAACGTTACATTGATTG
>JAWGXY010000101.1:0-6680 GCA_032572035.1 Streptococcus parasanguinis | reverse complement strand
CCAGCATCCCGCAAGCGACGCACACAAATGGCTTGACTGGGTACCAAAATGAGGAAGTAAAAGAATGCTAAGAAAGCGAGCGCCCATAAACCTGTCTTAGAATGAACAGTTGAAAAATTGAGCGTTTCTTGAGCATTTTGATGGGATAAAGAAGTCACTACGTAAAAAACCCAAAGAGGCAAAGAAATCAGGGAATTCCAGAAAAAAGCTAGCCAAAAATGGGCCCGACTGGTCTTACTTGAAAAATCTGCATACTGTATCCAAAATTGCTTAAATGCGTTCATACGATTCTACCTTTACATTGATTTCACTTTCTATAATAGCAATTTTCAGCATAGAAAGCAAACCTCTCCTCGTCTCTAGCGGACCGTTTCTACCCTCCAATGGTCCCACCCAATCAAGCGAATTGCTCCCCTTTCATCGGTACGAAGATAAGAAATAGAGCGTTCCTCTAGACGATCGAGCAATTCTTTATGGGGATGTTGGTAGCGATTTTTCTTTCCAACAGAGATCAAGGCCAACTGAGGATGTAACTGATCTAAAAACACATCACTAGAGGAACCTTTAGAACCGTGGTGACCTACTTTCAAGACATCTACTTGTAATTGTGGATCGTTTTTCAATAGTTTTTTCTCTCCGGCTTCTTCCAGATCACCTGTGAACAAAAATCGTTTCTGATAGAAATGCCCATAGAGGACAATCGAATCATCATTTTTACCATCCCCCACTTCATCAGGGGATAAGACTTCTAGATGATGATCAAAAATAGGTAGTTGATCTCCTCTCTGGACTACTTTAATCGGACTATGAAGCTGTTTCAATTTCTCTCGAAATTGAGAATTAGTTAGACTACCTGGACTGACATACACTTTTTTAACTGGGATTTGTTTGGCAACCTCCACCATATCGCCCATATGGTCCTGGTCTGTATGAGTCAAGACCAAAGCATCGAGTTTTCCAACACCTCGACTCTTGAGATAGGGAATCAAGGTTTGATCCGCATTGGCAGATTGACTGCGCTCTTGCCACTTTTCTCCACTTTTAAAAGTGACACGTCCTCCGACATCAATCAATATAGTTTTTCCTTTCCAATCGCGTAAAAAGATACTGTCTCCTTGACCGATATCCACCATGGTAATCTCATTTTCTAAAGGATGCTTGGTCCAACAAAAGATGAGTAGAATCATGCCTATTAACAGGAAACGACGTTTTTTTTGCTTTCGAAGATCATACAAGATCCCTAAAAGAAGGAAGAGAGCGATCAGAGCTAGTCCCGTCGGCTGACCAAATACCAAAGGTAGCGACGTAAGCTTTGAAATCCAACGAATACACTCCTCTATAAGAAGAAAGAAACTGTTAAAAATTGTAAGGGGCTTTAGAATTGATAAGATAAATAGCACCGTTAAACCTGGAAGAAGGACAAGATCAAATAAGAAAGAAAAGAGGAAGGTTAAAGGGAGTGACCACGGTTGAAAGACACTAAAGTAATAGGTCAAAAGGGGCAAAATCCCCAGGCTAATCCAGAAACTTTCCACTAGTAGCTTTTTCAGTCCGGAATAAGAACTGGTATCTACCAAGGTCAAAATAAAGGCGTAGGCACAACTCAAAACCCCACCAGCTGTCAGGAGAAACTTGGGCGTGAGCAACATTAAGAGCATCAAGGTCATCGCCATATTCTCCATCCCTCGGATGCCCTTTTGAGAGAGGATCTTCTGTAAGAGACTGCGAACCACTGAAACAGAAAAACCTGTCAAGCCAGCATAGACCAAAGAGATTGGAACCATCAAAATATCGACTGTTTCTTGCAAGATTCCTAGACGTAAGAGAGCTTTCCGGATCCCATTGATGAAAAAGCCGACCTGCATACCAGATAAGGCGAATAAATGGATGATTCCTAAACTCGTGTAAAGCTGGTCCATCTCTTCAAAATCCGTATCTAAATAGCCAAAAAGAAGGCCGGTCATATACTGGTTCATTGGTTGCGGAAAGTGCTCCTTGCTCCAAACAATGGCTTGGCACCTCCATTGAGATAGCCAGTCAAAAACATTCCAAGTCTGTATAGGAAGTGCGGATTGGATCGCTTCAATTTTTATTTGATAGTGAATCCCCTGTGTTTGCAAATAAGACCGGTAGTCAAATCCTCTAAAATTTCGCTGCCCTTCTGGTTCTTCTATAACACCTTTATATGTCAACTCCAGCAAGTGGGTTTGACTTTGCCACTGCTGTTTTTCTTTTTCTGATTTTAAAGTGTAGAAGACTTGGTAGGTCCTTCCCTGATTTTTAGCACGAAAAGACAGGGCATCCCCATTGATCTTGATGGTATCTGGAATCAGTCGTAAGTGGGATGGGGGCTGACTTTCTGCTTGTACTGGATGATCCTGTAGTCGCTGAAAGACAAAGAAGGCCGCAAAACAAAGGGTTGCTAAAGCAAGCCCTAGCAAACTTGAGCGCTCCCCTTTATAGTGATGAAGCGCTAAAACTCCCACTACTACTAGACCGCTGATCGAAAGCCAAGATGGTTGATAGATACTAAAATACAGCCATAGGAGCACAAAGGCGAGATGGACAAGCGAAAAAGGAAGGTCTTTAATCCACCGTGAAAGCATCTCTTAGTTTCTCCAGTGTTTTCTCTCCGATTCCTGAAACATTCTTCAGATCATCCACTGATCGAAAAGGACCATTTGCGTCGCGATAGGCGATAATGTCCTGGGCACGTTTCTGGCCAATGCCTGATACTGTCTGGAGCTCTGATTCGGTTGCTCGATTTAAATGGACCTTGCCTGTTTTTTCTGCTGGCGCTGACGAAGTTGCAGGACTTTCTGAACTTCCAAGTACTGGAACATCCTCTCCTTCTTTAGCAACATAGATCACTGCTTCATCGGTGAGTTTTTGCGCCAAGTTGACCGATTGGCTATTGGCATCTGCTGTCATCCCGCCTGCCTTATAAATAGCATCGTGGACTCTGCTATTGGAGCGCAACTCATAGACCCCTGGTTGTTTGACGGCTCCTTTGACATCGACCGTAATGATCTCGGATGCGTCAGACACAGAAGTCGCCGTCTTTTCTTCTTTGGAACTATTAGTCTGCACCTTTTCTTTGCTCGAAGTTGAACTAGAAGACTGATAAAGATCCGGTATGGTGGATGCACTTGACTGAGGTCGATGAAAAAGAAAATACCCTCCAAGTAAGAGTCCGATAGCAGTAAGAGCTAAAAAGAGCTTATATTCTTTGATTTTTTCGATGATATCCTCCATAAAAAACCTCCTCTCACTTTTATTATTCGTAAAAATAAAAAAAACTGAGAAAAACTCTCAGCTTTTTTACTTATTTTTCCGATGTTTGTCCGGATCCCATACAAAGCTGGCTAGGTAACTAAAGAGCAAGGTCAAGATGGCCACGACTAAGACAAGAGGAATCAAAAGGATTTTTAACAAACGAATCAAGATAAACGGTTTTGTTGAGGTGTTGATTGCTTTTGCTTCCGCATCCAAGCGATCAAACTCCTCTTGGATACGGCGGGCAACTTCTGCCACTCCTTCGTCATTCATCTTTTTAATATCCGAAATATCAATGGGATGTCCAAAGTTCATATCAATGCGTTCACCCGTTGCCAACCCTTTCAAGTCTCTTGGACCAGTATAAGTCACTGGCATGATACGTACCTTCGCCATTTTGGCAATGATGGCAACACCGCCTTTGACGTCTTGAGAATGACGGCTTCCACTTGGGAACATAATCAAGGAACGGTTGCTCTTTTTCAGCATATTGACAGGATACTTAATAGCTTCTGCTCCTGGATTTTCACGGTCGATCGGAAATGCCCCACACATACGAATCCACCAGCCAAAAATACGATTGGTGAAGAGTTCTTTTTTCGCCATAAAGATAAACTGCTTTGGCTTGGTCGCAAAGGCCATATAGACAGGATCCCACCAAGTTCGGTGAGGGGATACCAAGATGTAGTTCTCTTCCCGTTCTGGAATATTGTCCTTATGATGGTAATGGGCATTCCCATTTAAAACCCACAGAATAAAGGCAACAAGGCCACGTAAATAGGTATAAAACATAGTTGTTCCTCAAATCCATTTCATTCGTCTCTCTACAAGATATTCCATCCTGTAAAAGGTTCTTTCTTATTATACCGTATCCTGATTTTGACCGCAAACCTTTTTTAGATAAAAATTGTCTCAGCGGACTGATTCTAGATAGTCTTTTTCTCAAAAAAATGATATCATATTGTCTATGGAAACGAATGATTTAAAGGGCTTGTCCCTCAGTGAAGTCCGTAAGAAAATGGATCGCGGACAAACCAATGATTTTACAACGAATACAAGTACCAGTACCTGGCAAATCATCAAGCGCAACGTCTTCACCTTGTTTAATACCTTAAACTTTGTGATTGCCGTAGCCTTGGCTGCTGTACAGGCCTGGAGCAATATGATCTTTTTCGCAGTCATTTGCTTCAATGCCATTACAGGGATCATGACCGAGATGCGCGCCAAGCGGATGATTGATAAACTCAATCTCATGAGTCGTGAGCTAGTGACTGTCATTCGAGACGGGGAAAAAGATGCGATTCCACCAGAAAAGCTTGTTCTAGGTGATTTAATGCTTTTATCTTCGGGTGAGCAGATCCCTAGTGATGCCGAAGTCATGTCTGGTATCGCTGAAGCCAATGAAGCTATGCTGACTGGTGAGAGTGACCTGGTCTTAAAAGAAGTTGGTGATGAACTGCTATCTGGTAGTTATATTGCCAGTGGTCAAGTCTATGCCCGTGTCAAGCGAGTTGGGGCAAACAACTATGCCAACAAACTGATGATGGAAGCTAAAACCTTGAAGCCTATCAATTCGCGTATTCTTTATAATTTAGCGAAAATCTCTAGCTTCACTGGTAAAATTATCATCCCATTTGGCCTTGCCCTCTTCTTTGAAGCCTTGTTGATCAAGATGCTACCGATCAAGGATTCTGTCGTGAATTCTTCCACAGCTCTCTTGGGAATGTTGCCAAAAGGAATTGCCCTACTGACGGTTACGTCTCTTTTGACGGCGGTTATTAAGCTCGGCATGCGCAAGGTTCTTGTCCAAGAAATGTACTCAGTAGAAACCTTAGCGCGTGTGGATACCTTGTGTCTAGATAAGACCGGTACCATCACCCAAGGGAAGATGACAGTCGAATCTCTCCATAGCTTATCCGAGCATTTTTCTGAGGAAACGATCCAGGTCATCCTCTCTGCTTACATGCAAAATAGTGAGGACACCAATCCTACTGCTCAAGCCATTCGCAAGGCTTATGGGGAGTTAGAGCATGCTTATACTGCAGAAAACATTATTCCTTTCTCAAGTGATCGGAAATGGGGGGCCATGCACCTATCCAACCTTGGAACCGTCTTTCTCGGTGCTCCTGAAATGCTCCTTCAAGAAAATCCAGCTGCTGTCGTCGAAGCACAAGCTCGTGGATCGCGCGTGCTCGTCTTGGCCCACAGTTCAGAAATGATCAGCATGCAGGAATTGAAACTGCCTGAAAATCTTGAAGGGATTGCGGTTATTGAAATTACAGACCCCATTCGGGAAGGGGCTTCAGATACTCTTGAGTATTTGCGCTCTCAAGGAGTGGATCTCAAAATCATCTCCGGTGACAACCCTGTGACGGTCTCTTATATCGCTCAACAAGCTGGCTTTAAAAATTATGAGAACTATGTCGATTGTTCCAAAATTGCTGATGATCAATTAGTGGATCAAGCTGAAGAAACAGCTATTTTCGGACGAGTATCCCCTCACCAAAAGAAACTTCTCATTCAAACCTTGAAAGCAGCTGGACGAACAACAGCTATGACCGGAGACGGGGTCAATGATATCTTAGCTCTTCGTGAAGCTGACTGCTCCATTGTAATGGCAGAAGGAGATCCAGCAACCCGTCAAATTGCCAATATTGTTCTTTTGAACTCTGACTTTAATGACGTTCCAGAAATTCTTTTTGAAGGCCGTCGTGTTGTGAATAACATTGGACGAATCGCTCCAATCTTCTTTATCAAAACGATCTATTCCTTCCTCTTGGCTATCATCTGTATTGCCAGTGCTCTCTTCTTTAACGTCAACTATTTGCTGATTTTCCCTTTCATTCCTATTCAAATCACCCTGATCGACCAATTCGTCGAAGGATTCCCACCATTTGTATTGACCTTTGAACGTAATATCAAACCGGTTGAAAAACACTTCTTGAGACGTTCCCTTCTGTTAGCCTTACCAAGCGCCTTGATGGTCGTCTTTAGTGTCTTGTTTATTCGCCTTTGGGGAGCAAGCCATGGTTGGTCTGCAGCCGATATGTCTACTGTATCCTACTACTTACTTGGATCCATCGGTTTCCTATCCGTTATCCGTGCTTGCCTGCCACTAAATATCTGGCGTGCGCTTCTCATCGTCTTCTCTGTAGTAGGATTCTACGCATCTGCGGTCGTGCTAAAAAACTTGATCGAGATTTCCCTCCTTACAGCCACTACTTTCCCAGTTTATCTGGCATTGATGGCTATCTTTACAGGAATCTTTATCCTCACTACGATTCTCCAAAAATATGAATTTGATTAAAAAAAGAGAGTGGGACAGAAATCGGTAATTCGTTAGAATTCGATTTCGTCGTCCCACCTCCGCACAGTTGAGTAGGGCTGTAAAAGCTGATGAAATC
>JAWGXY010000100.1:0-6720 GCA_032572035.1 Streptococcus parasanguinis | reverse complement strand
ACATGTGTTCCTCCTAATAAACACGGAATTGATCACGGAAGATCTCATCGATTGATTTTCCGTGTTGATTGCGCATAACAGTCGTATTTTCATGCAAGAGGATTCTTCCTTGGTTGATGAAAATGGCCTCATCCAAAACTTGCTCAATATCAGCAATCAAGTGAGTAGAAATCAAGACAGAAGAGTTTGGACGTCTGTTTTGAATAATGGTCCGCAAAATATAATCACGCGCCGCTGGGTCAACCCCACCGATTGGTTCATCAAGAACATACAAGTCAGCTTCACGACTCATCACCAAAATCAATTGCACTTTTTCCTTGTTCCCTTTTGAAAGGCTGTTCAATTTTTGATTTGGATGCAAATGCAAATCATTAAGCAATTGGTAGGCACGTTGGACATTAAAATCTGCATAAAAATCTTGGAAATAGCGAATAGCATCGACAATTTTCATATTTTCATTCAGATAAGTCGTATCTGGCAAATAGGAAACCACTTTTTTAGAAGCTGGGGATGGTAATTGCCCATGAATATAGATATTTCCAAGGCTTGGTTGCAACAAACCATTGATCAATTTAATGATGGTTGTTTTCCCGCTACCATTGGGACCCAAAAGGCCAATAATACGCCCAGGTTGGATGTTCAAACTAACATCCATGAGAGCAACTTCATGCCCATAATTCTTTGTCACATGGTCCAAGTAGACCAAAGGATACTGATTCATGTAAATCTCCTTTATTTTCTATTTATGCTATTATACCTTGTCCCCTTGATGATTGCAACTTTATCTGAAAATTTGCTAAGAATTTGTAAATGCTTGTTCAAAAAAACAGGGATAAACAAATCAGAGGTTAGGGAAGCCCCAACCTCTGATTTGTTTTGATGCATAGAATGGTTAACTAATTCCAAGTGCGATCCGTGCATAACGGCTCATCTTTTCAACCGTCCAAGCAGGGTACCAGACCAACTTCACATCCACTGATGTCACTTCTTCTACTTCTGCTAAAACATCATGAATCTGATCTGTCAGAAGATCCGCTAATGGACACCCCATGGTCGTTAGGGTCATATCAATGATGGTTGCTCCAGTTTCACCGTCAAAATGGATCTCGTAGACAAGACCTAAATTGACAATGTCAATCCCAAGCTCTGGATCGATCACCTCTTCCAAAGCATTTAAGATTTTATTTTTAATTTCTTCAATTTGCTCAGTTGTATATGCCATATGACTTCCTTTTTCTGCTATTTACTCTCGATAGAATTTCTTGGCTCGGGTTAAAAATGTCCACTGGACCTGGGTCGCTTCTTCATTTCTAGGCGACCGTTAAAAATGTCCACTGGACATGGGCCACTCTCTTGTTTTTGGGTAGCCGTTAAAAAGATCCGCAGGATCTTTTTAATCCTCTATAAAGTCACGCAATGGTTTGCTTCTGCTTGGATGGCGGAGTTTGCGGAGGGCTTTGGCTTCGATCTGACGGATCCGTTCACGGGTCACGTTGAAGACTTTCCCCACATCTTCCAAAGTCCGCATTTTTCCATCATCGAGACCAAAACGAAGACGCAAAACATTTTCTTCTCGATCTGTCAAAGTATCGAGGACTTCATCCAATTGTTCGCGTAGTACCACACGAGTGGTGTAGTCTACTGGATTTTCAATCACTTCATCTTCGATGAAATCGCCCAAATGGCTATCGTCTTCTTCCCCGATTGGAGTTTCAAGAGAAACCGGTTCTTGCGCAATCTTCAAGATTTCACGCACCTTGTCTGGTGTCATATCCATGCGTTCAGCAATTTGTTCAGGTGTTGGGTCTTGTCCCAATTCTTGCAAGAGATTTCGTTGTTCACGAACCAACTTGTTAATGGTTTCCACCATGTGAACAGGGATCCGAATGGTACGCGCTTGGTCTGCAATGGCACGAGTGATGGCCTGACGGATCCACCAAGTCGCATAGGTAGAAAACTTGAATCCTTTGGTATAGTCAAACTTATCAACCGCCTTCATCAAGCCCATGTTTCCTTCTTGGATCAAATCCAAAAATTGCATTCCACGACCAACGTAACGTTTCGCAATGGATACAACCAAACGAAGGTTAGCTTCTGCTAGACGTTGCTTAGCTTCCAAGTCACCTTGTTCCACCAAGATAGCCAATTCTTGTTCTTCTTCATTGGTCAAAAGAGGAACAACCCCAATTTCTTTCAAGTACATCCGTACTGGGTCATTGACCTTAGCAGAGTTGCTTCCAAGCAATTCCTCATCTGACAGCTCTGGCTCTTCCTCATTGTTCAACACACGCGCACTTGGGTTGCCGTCTTTATCAGTGATCGAAATCCCTGCATCTTGAATGCGTTGCAAAAGGTCTTCAATCCCATCTGCATCTAGCGTGAATGGAATAACCAATTGGTCATTAATTTCGTCATCTGTTGCAGTTCCGCTTTTCTTGTGGCTGCGAATAAATTCTGCAATTTGAACGTCCAATGTTGTAATATCTTTTTGTTCTTTAGCCATTCTTACTCCATTCTTCTTTTTTGAGCGATTAAACGCTCGAGTTCCAATAAAGCTTTTTCCGCATCCCCTATTGAGGAAGCTTCCTTCACTTTATTTCCAATTTGTTGACTTTCTTTGCGAAGAAGCTCACGATTCCGTGTCTCCTCTACTTCTTCTAACTCACCATCCGCTATCTCTTCTGGTAAATCTTCTTCTAACATGCGGTACCAGGCGTGCTGGACCCCTTCAGGCTGCTCGGATAAATCCTGAGATGTGACTTCTCCATTTTGACAGAGCAATTGATACAAGATCTGTAACTCCGGCGTGTCGAAAGCAAAATCAGGTCGCAAACGGTAATCATTGAGCACCATTGGAAAATCCTTCATCCTACTTAACAAATGATTTTCTGCCTTGATCAAGCGCATCATCCCACGATTCGGTAAGAGCTCCACTGAAAAATACGATGTTTTAGATCGTCCACCATTTTGAGCCTCCTGCCGTTGTTGCAAACGACTATTATTGACAATCTGCTCAATCTGCAAGTAATCAAAGTCCGGCAATAAATCGGCCAACTTATAAATATAAGTGTTTTGCGCTGTAATGGAGCGCGTCTGGGCGATCATCGGTGCCAACTTTTCGACAAACTCAATTTGTGCTTGCAAGTTCTCAATATACTGGGGTTTCCAGTAGTGCATCAAAAACTCAACCTTACTGATCCGAGAATTCTTCAAGAGGGAAGCTAGATCTTCTGGGGACGTCTTTTTGAGGTACTCATCAGGGTCCATCTGATCTGGGATACGGACGATCTCCAACTCCAGATCCTGCAAGACATCCAAGGCCTTAGCTGTTGCTTCAAGTCCTGCCTTATCCCCATCATAGGTCAGGATGACCTTTTTGGTAAAATGAGACAGGTGCTGAACGTGCTCTGGTGTCAAGGCTGTCCCCATAGAGGCGACTGCATTTTCAATCCCAGCTCGATAAGCCGCAATGACATCCATAAAGCCTTCCATGATATACATTTCATGTTGCTTTTTGGCACTCGCCTTGGCTTGATCCAAATGATAGAGTTCATAGCTTTTATTAAATAGTCGGGTACTACGACTATTCTTATACTTGGCTTGATGATTGCCATCCTCCGTCATTTTCCACAGCCTACCAGAAAAGGCAATGACCCGTCCACTATCATCCGTCAAGGGAAACATGATCCGATCCTGAAAGGCATCAAAAACCGTTCCTGCATCTGAGACTGTAAACAAACCCGAATCGGTAATCACTTTCTCAGAGAATTTCTCAGAGAGATTTCGATAGAGATAATTTCCTTCTGCAGGTGCTAAGCCCAATTGAAAATGTCGGAGCACCTCATCCGTCAGACCACGTTCATGCAGATAGTGTCGCGCTTCTTCCCCCATCTTAGTCGTCATCAAAATCGCCTGATAAAACTTACTAGCTTCCTGATGAATCTCATAAAGTTCTTGGTTTGGATTGACAGACGCTGGTTGAGCCGGCCTTACTTGGTACTGAAGCGCAATGCCAGCTTTTTCTGCTACGATCTGGACCGCATCCATAAAGGCGACTCCACGGTAGTCCTCAATAAACTTAAAGACATCTCCAGAGCGACCACATCCGAAACAATGGTAAAACTGCTTGTCTTCAACGACATTAAAGGAAGGAGTCTTTTCACCATGAAAAGGACAGAGGCCTAAAAAGTTACGGCCCGCCTTGGTCAAAGAAACAACTTCTCCAATGACTTCAACAATGTTTACACTGTTTTTAATCTCTGCAATCAGCTCTTTATCAACCATAAACAGTGCCTCCATTTTACCATAGATTATCACTTTATATTTTATACTAAAAGTTAGTAAAAGTAAATTTTTTCCTACCGATTTCACACAGAAAAGAAAAGATTTTCAACCTTTATCACTAATTTAAAAAAATTGGGCATATTTCTTGTCAGTCACATATTTTTCCGTTATACTATCATAGTAAAAAATTATTATGAAAGGACATATATAGGATATGTTAAAAGATTTGAAAGCTTTTCTCCTTCGTGGAAACGTTGTTGACCTTGCTGTTGCAGTCGTTATCGGAGCTGCATTCGGAGCTATCGTAACATCATTTGTTAACGATATCATCACTCCACTTATTTTGAAACCAGCTTTGAAAGCTGCTCATGTTGAAAATATTGCACAATTGTCATGGAACGGTGTTGCATACGGTAGCTTCTTGAGCGCTGTGATCAACTTCCTTGTTGTTGGTACTGTTCTTTTCTTCGTAGTGAAAGCTGCTGAAAAAGCTCAAAACCTTGGTAAAAAAGAAGAAGCTGTCGAAGAAGAAGCTGCTGCTCCTACTCAAGAAGAGTTGCTTGCTGAAATCCGCGACTTGCTTGCAAACAAATAATCAGATAAAAAGATCCGATCTTCTAGCTGGAAGGTCGGTTTTTTTGTCTTTGATGGATGAGAAAAAACAAAAAACAGACCGAAGTCTGTTTCTGTATTCAATTAGAATTTTTTACGTTTACGAGCTGCTTCTGATTTACGTTTACGTTTTACAGAAGGTTTTTCATAGAATTCACGTTTGCGTGTTTCTTGAAGAGTACCAGCTTTAGTAACCGCACGTTTGAAACGACGAAGAGCATCGTCAAGAGATTCATTCTTACGTACTACTGTTTTTGACATATTTTTCACTCCCTTCAAGCCTAAAATCTTAATCATTTTATCACACTTTAAGGACGCTGTCAAGATCTTTTAAAACTTTTCTAGCCTTCCTAGCCTTCATGCCATTTCTTTTTTCCGACTTTTTCATTCTTCCTATTTTATGATACAATGGAAACATAGAAAACCCTGAAGGAGATACCATGTCAGAAATTTATGATATTACGATTGTTGGGGGCGGACCAGTTGGTCTGTTTGCTGCTTTTTATGGCAATATGCGCCAAGTTAAAGTCAAACTGATTGATTCCTTACCTCAACTGGGAGGGCAACCAGCCATTCTCTATCCAGAAAAAAATATCCTCGATGTACCCGGTTTTACCAATTTAACAGGTGAAGAATTAAGCGACCGCTTGATCGAGCAAGTCAAACGATTCGATACACCGATCTTCCTCAATGAAACTGTAGAGGATATTCAAAAAGAGGGTGACCTCTTCACTATCACTACTTCTCGCCAAGTGCATCAGTCTAAAGCCGTCATCATTGCCATGGGTGGCGGTGCCTTTAAACCACGTGCTCTTGATATCGAGGGGGCTGAAGACTTCGATAATGTCCACTACCATGTTTCAAATATCCAGCAATATGAAGGACAGCAAGTGACCGTCCTTGGTGGTGGGGACTCTGCTGTGGACTGGGCTCTTGCTTTTGACAAGATTGCTCCAACTACAATCATTCACCGTCGGGACAACTTCCGTGCCTTGGAACATAGCGTTGAAGAACTCAAACAATCTTCTGTCAGCATCAAAACACCATTTGTTCCTAGCCGCTTGATTGGCGAAAATGGTCATGCTACTCATCTTGAAATCACAAAAGTTAAATCCGATGAAACCGAACTTATCCCGATTGATCACTTATTTGTCAACTATGGCTTTAAATCTTCTATCGGAAACTTGAAAGAATGGGGTGTAGAATTGCAACGCCATAAAATCAAGGTGAACCAAAAACAAGAAACCAGCCTTCCTGGAATTTATGCCTGTGGAGACTGCTGCTTCTACGAAGGAAAGATTGATCTCATCGCTACAGGTCTTGGGGAAGCTCCAACAGCCGTAAACAATGCCATCAACTACATCTATCCAGATAAGAAAGTCCAACCAACGCACTCAACTAGTTTATAATAAAAAAGGCCTTTGGCCTTTTTTAAATTGAAGTCAAACTATTTTAAGTTAATCGATTCTGCAAAGAAGTAAAAATGAGTTCCTATTTTTAGTATGAATCAAGAAAATACAAAAACTTTCCGCTGTGAGAAAAGTGCCTGAAACAATACGTTTCAGGCACTCGGGAGTTTTGAGAGTAAAACAGTTTGGGAAACTATTTTAGCCTGAGCCCAGAAATTAAAGAGCGAAGGGGCTCAATACGAATTGAACACGGGCTGCGGCTTGTGTCAAAAAGATAAGTTTTCCTAGAACCTAAGGATTCTGCGTCAAACTTCCTATTTTGACTTGATCCGCAGACGCCCTTAGTATCTTGATTTAGTCATGGAACTTCTATGAAGTTCGCTGACGTCCGTACTCACCTAAGGAAAGTTTTTAA
>JAWGXY010000099.1:0-6821 GCA_032572035.1 Streptococcus parasanguinis | reverse complement strand
AATTATCGCAAACCCAGAAGGTAACCGCACAACTCCATCTGTTGTGTCATTCAAAAACGGTGAAATCATCGTTGGTGACGCTGCAAAACGTCAAGCAGTCACAAACCCAGATACCATCATCTCTATCAAATCTAAGATGGGTACTTCTGAAAAAGTTTCTGCTAACGGAAAAGAATACACACCACAAGAAATTTCAGCTATGATTCTTCAATACTTGAAAGGTTATGCTGAAGATTACCTTGGTGAAAAAGTAACGAAAGCAGTTATCACAGTTCCTGCTTACTTCAACGATGCACAACGTCAAGCAACTAAAGACGCTGGTAAAATTGCTGGTCTTGAAGTAGAACGTATCGTCAACGAACCAACAGCAGCAGCCCTTGCTTATGGTTTGGATAAGACTGATAAAGAAGAAAAAATCTTGGTATTCGACCTTGGTGGTGGTACATTCGACGTATCTATCCTTGAATTGGGTGATGGTGTCTTTGACGTATTGGCAACTGCAGGGGATAACAAACTCGGTGGTGACGACTTTGACCAAAAAATCATCGACTACATGGTTGAAGAATTCAAGAAAGAAAATGGTATCGACTTGTCAACAGACAAGATGGCGCTTCAACGTTTGAAAGACGCAGCTGAAAAAGCGAAGAAAGACCTTTCTGGTGTGACTTCAACACAAATCAGCTTGCCGTTCATCACTGCAGGCGCTGCTGGTCCTCTTCACTTGGAAATGACCTTGACTCGTGCGAAATTCGATGATTTGACTCGTGACCTTGTAGAACGTACGAAAACTCCAGTTCGCCAAGCCCTTTCAGATGCAGGTTTGAGCTTGTCAGATATCGACGAAGTCATCCTTGTAGGTGGTTCAACTCGTATCCCTGCCGTTGTAGAAGCAGTTAAAGCTGAAACTGGTAAAGAACCAAACAAATCAGTGAACCCTGACGAAGTAGTGGCTATGGGTGCTGCGATCCAAGGTGGTGTGATCACTGGTGACGTGAAAGACGTTGTCCTTCTTGACGTAACTCCATTGTCACTTGGTATCGAAACAATGGGTGGAGTCTTCACAAAACTCATCGACCGTAACACAACAATTCCAACATCTAAATCACAAGTCTTCTCAACTGCAGCAGACAACCAACCAGCCGTTGATATTCACGTTCTTCAAGGGGAACGCCCAATGGCAGCAGATAACAAGACTCTTGGACGCTTCCAATTGACTGATATCCCAGCTGCACCTCGTGGTATCCCACAAATCGAAGTAACATTCGACATCGACAAGAACGGTATCGTATCTGTTAAAGCGAAAGACCTTGGAACTCAAAAAGAACAAACCATTGTTATCCAATCAAACTCAGGTTTGACAGATGAAGAAATCGATCGCATGATGAAAGATGCAGAAGCAAACGCTGAAGCTGATAAGAAACGTAAAGAAGAAGTTGACCTTCGTAACGAAGTAGACCAAGCTATCTTTGCGACTGAAAAGACAATCAAAGAAACTGAAGGCAAAGGATTCGATGCAGAACGTGATGCTGCACAAGCAGGATTGGATGATCTTAAGAAAGCTCAAGAATCAGGTAACCTTGAAGAAATGAAAGCGAAACTTGAAGCCTTGAACGAAAAAGCTCAAGCATTGGCTGTTAAACTCTACGAACAAGCTGCAGCAGCGCAACAAGCACAAGCAGGAGCAGAAGGCGCACAAGCATCAGGCAACGCAGGCGATGACGTCGTAGACGGAGAGTTTACGGAGAAGTAAAACAATCCAGTGGATTGTTTTAGCGGAACCTCTTAAAATAAAGAAAGGTTCCGAGATTTTAGGATTCCTTTAATCCGAAACTCAATTCAGCCCAACTAGTAAATGATAAAAAGAAATCCAGAGGTTGCAACCCAGCCTCTGTTTTTCGGTAAAATAGAGGATGTTGCGTATGAAAAAAGTACTTTGTATCATTTATCCTAATTTTTCTCTTTATGAGATAACCGCTTTAACAAGTACTTTAGCTCTGTCTTTTGATAGTACGATTGATTATGCCGCTTCAGATCATTCGATGGTGGTCTCTGAGGATGGCTTGCCCTGTCAACCGACCAAAACACTAGATCAAATCTGTATAGAAGAGTATTCTTGCGTGATTTTGCCAGGAATGGTCAACATAGGACCTGCCCTACAGGATGAGAAATTGATTTCATTTTTGAGGGACCTTGGTGAGCAAGATATCCTCATTGCAGCCATTTCTTCAGCGCCTCTTTTATTAGCGAAAGCAGGTCTGTTGAAGGACACGAAATTTACAGGTGGAATTTGGCAAAACTTCTTTGACTATTTTGAATTTCTTCCACGTGAAAATTTCCAACCCAAACTGGTTGTGCAAGATAAACAGATCATTACGGCTATCGGTTTTGCCCATCAAGAGTTTGCAAGAAAAGTGATTCTAAGTTTAGGCTTGGCAGCTAATACGGACAACTACTTTAAGGAACAGAACGAGTACGCTGAAGAGGATTTGATATTTACTCTATCGGACCAAGAGTTTGATCAAGTGAAGCGAAGTATAGAAAACACCCTCTAAAGATGTACATGAAAATTATAGAAAGGAACAAAGAGTGTTCGTAATCGAACACGGGCTACGGACGGTGCCAAAAAGATAGTTTTTTCTAGGACGCAAGCGTCCGTCGTCAAAACTCCTATTTTGGCTGTGTCCGTTTAACGCCCTTTGTATCTTGAATTATGAACAATACTGAATTTTATGACCGTTTGGGCGTTTCAAAGAATGCATCTCAAGATGAGATCAAGAAAGCCTATCGGAAATTATCTAAAAAATATCACCCAGATATCAACAAGGAGCCTGGTGCTGAGGAAAAGTACAAGGAAGTTCAAGAAGCTTATGAGACTTTGAGTGACGAGCAAAAACGGGCTGCTTATGACCAATATGGTGCTGCGGGTGCCAATGGTGGCTTCGGTGGCGGAGCAGGTGGTTTTGGTGGCTTTGATGGTGCTGGCTTTGGTGGCTTTGAAGACATCTTCTCTAGCTTCTTTGGTGGTGGTGCAAGTCGTAATCCAAATGCACCTCGTCAAGGGGATGACCTCCAATACCGCGTCAATCTCAAGTTTGAAGAAGCGATTTTTGGTGCGGAAAAAGAAGTCAAGTACCATCGGGAAGCTAGCTGTCATACCTGTCATGGTTCTGGGGCTAAGCCAGGGACTAGTCCGGTGACCTGTGGACGCTGTCATGGTTCTGGAGTTATCAATGTGGATACGCAAACCCCTCTTGGGATGATGCGCCGTCAAGTGACCTGTGATGTCTGTCATGGTCGTGGTCAAGAAATCAAGGATCCATGTACGACTTGTCGTGGAACAGGTCATGAAAAACAAGCTCATAGCGTAAACGTCAAGATTCCTGCCGGAGTTGAAACGGGTCAACAAATCCGCTTAGCTGGTCAAGGAGAAGCTGGCTTTAACGGTGGACCATACGGGGACTTGTATGTTGTTGTCAATGTTGAGCCGAGCGATCGTTTCGAACGAGATGGCTCAACCATCTACTACAAGTTAGACTTGAACTTTGTTCAAGCAGCTCTTGGAGATACGGTCCATGTGCCAACTGTTCACGGAGATGTCGATTTGGTCATTCCTGAAGGAACCCAAACCGGTAAGAAATTCCGCCTCCGTGGAAAAGGGGCTCCAAGCTTGCGTGGTGGTGCTATGGGGGATCAATATGTATCTGTCAATGTCGTCACCCCAACTGGTTTAAATGACAAGCAAAAAGAAGCCCTTCAAGCCTTTGCGGAAGCAAGTGATTTGAAGGTCAACCCAAAGAAAAAAGGGTTCTTTGACAAGGTCAAAGATGCTTTAGATGATTTATAAGAATGAACGAGTTTCCTTTTGAGTAAGGAGCTCGTTTTATTTTGGATCGAATCCAAGAACTTCCTCTCCTAATTAAAGAATAATGAGAAGCCTCATTGAATTTATTAAGATATCGTGGTAAATTTAAGAAAACGATTACAATGACAATTTAGGAGGTCCTGATGAAATCAGATCAACCACGTTATGCGATTCGCAAGTATGCAGTAGGAGCTGCTTCGGTGCTCATAGGATTTTTTGCTGGCGCGAATGTTGTAGCAGCTGATACGCCAACGGCTACAGACAGCCCTTCAACGACAGTTCCAACTCAGCCAAACGAGGGTGAGTCGACGATTTCCCTTAATGAGGAAGCTTCTCAGCCAACAGTAGAAAAACCAACGGCTCCTGCCCCAATCGTCGATCAAAGTCAACCGACACTGCCTGATCGTGAATTGCGGGTATCAGATCTTGACCGTTTGATTCGCGAAGAAGCAAGTTCTGTCGCAGAGTCGGATGTGGCAGCTCAACCAGCGACGGAAACGCCTGCTAAAGATCCTGATCAGGAAGAAAAATTAGCCAAGAAAAAGATTGTTTCGATCGATGCCGGTCGCAAGTACTTCTCACCAGAGCAAATCAAGGAAATCATTGATGAAACTAGTAAGACGGGCTATACAGACTTGCATCTTCTAGTTGGAAATGACGGCTTGCGCTTTGTGCTGGATGATATGTCTTTGAAAGTGGGAGATACTTCTTATTCTAGCCAAGCCGTGACAGATGCGGTTGAAAAAGGGACAAAAGCTTATTACGATGATCCGAACGGGACAGCCTTGACCCAGGCTCAAATGGATGATATTTTGGCCTACGCCAAATCGAAGAAAGTGGGCGTCATCCCAACTATTAATAGTCCAGGTCACATGGATGCGATTCTGACAGCCATGGAACAATTGGGCATCGAAAACCCTCACTTTAATTACTTTGGCACTAAAAAATCAGCTCGGACAGTTGATTTGGACAACCAAAAAGCCTTAGACTTTACCAAAGCCTTGGTAGACAAGTATGCGGCTTATTTCAGCGGCAAGGCAGACATTTTCAATATTGGTTTGGATGAATATGCCAACGATGCCACAGATGCCCATGGTTGGCAGGTTCTCCAAGCCAGCAAGCATTGGCCAGGTGAAGGCTATCCAGAAAAAGGCTATGAAAAATTCATCCAATATGCTAATGATCTAGCAGCCATTGTGAAAAAACACAAGATGAAACCAATGGCCTTCAATGATGGAATCTACTACAATGGCGATACTTCCTATGGTACTTTTGACAAGGATATCATTGTGTCCTACTGGACAGGTGGCTGGAATGGCTATGATGTCGCTTCTTCAAAACTCTTGTCTGAACTAGGTCATCAGATTCTTAATACCAATGATGCTTGGTATTATGTGCTTGGACGGGACAAGGCTGGATCTGGTTGGTACAACCTTGATCAAGGTCTCGAAGGAATTTCCAAGTCAGCGATTGATGTGGTTCAAAAAAATGATGGGGCTAAGGTTCCCTTCATTGGTGGCATGGTAGCTGCCTGGGCAGATACGCCATCTGCAACCTACAAAAAAGACCTTCTCTTTAAGCTCATGCATGCCTTCGCGGACAAGAATGCGGACTACTTTGTAGCAGATCCTGAAGTGGTCGAAAAAGCTCTTTCGGAAGCTCCAACTGATTTGGACCACTATACACCGGAATCTCTAGTAGCCTTTACAGCAGCTAAAAAAGCTTTAGAAGGGGCAGGAGCAAACACCACTCGAGCAGAGGCCAAAACCTTGATCGACCATCTCAAAGCAGCTCAAGATGCTTTGGTGTATACGGAAAGCTACGCGAAAGAAGTTGCAGCAAAAGAAGCGGAAGAAAAACTTGCCATGAAGAAGGTCATCTCGATCGATGCAGGCCGCAAATACTTCTCACTGGATCAGTTGAAACGGATCGTAGATAAGGCCAGTGAGTTGGGTTATTCTGACTTGCACCTCCTTGTCGGAAACGATGGTATGCGCTTCGTCCTCGATGATATGACGGTGGAAGCCAATGGCAAGACTTATGCTAGTGACGATGTGAAAAAGGCCATTTTAGAAGGTACCAAGGCCTATTACGATGATCCAAATGGTCAAGCATTGACCCAAGCGGAAATGGATGAACTCCATGCTTATGCGACTGCGAAAGGAATCGGCTTGATTGCGGCGGTCAATAGTCCTGGCCACATGGATGCTTTGTTGGTGGCCATGGAAAAATTGGGCATTGAAAATCCACAAGCCAGCTTTGATACGGTTTCAAAAACAACCATGGATTTGACCAATGAAGCAGCAGTCAACTTTACCAAAGCCTTGATTGGCAAGTACATGGACTACTTCAAAGACAAGTCTAAGATCTTTAACTACGGAACAGATGAATATGCCAATGACGCTACCAGTGCGCAAGGGTGGTACTACCTCAAGTGGTATGACCTCTATGGTAAGTTTGCGGAGTATTCCAATAGTCTTGCAGCCATGGCGCGTGAAAAAGGCTTGCAGCCAATGGCCTTTAACGATGGCTTCTATTATGGAGATGAAGATGATGTCGCCTTTGACAAGGACGTCTTGATTTCATACTGGTCTAAAGGATGGTGGGGCTATAACCTCGCATCTCCACAGTATTTGGCAGATAAGGGGTATAAATTCCTTAATACCAACGGAGACTGGTACTATGTTTTGGGAAGAACACCTGAAACGGGTGGTGGTTATATTGAAAAAGCGATTGCCAATGCAGCTGCTACTCCATTTAGACAACTCCCAAGTACAACATATCCAGAAACATCTTTGCCGATGGTCGGTAGCATGGTAGCTGTTTGGTGTGATACCCCAAGTGAAGAATACATCGAAAAAAATGTCTTTGATCTCATGGAAGCTTTTGCCAACCATAACAAGGACTATTTCAAAGCAGACTTCACTGCTCTTAGAAAAGCAGTTGCTACGGTGCCAAC
>JAWGXY010000098.1:0-6828 GCA_032572035.1 Streptococcus parasanguinis | reverse complement strand
AATAGCTTCAGCGATCAGTTCGCTAGCTGTCAGATAGTTGATATTTTTAGGTGTTGGTCCGTTTGGAGCAACAGAATCGGTTACTAAGATTTCTTTGATCGGAGCTTGGTCTAATAACTCGACAGCACCTTTTACAAATAAACCATGACTTGATACAGCATAAATTTCAGTAGCTCCTTCGCGTTCAACGATTTTCGCAGCTTCTGAGAATGTCTTACCAGTATTGAGGATATCGTCAATCAAGATCGCTTTCTTATCTTTGACATCCCCGATAATATAGCCATAATCACGGTTCGCATCATCTTGCTCGTAATCAATGATGGCAATCGGTGCATCAAGATATTCTGCTAAACTACGAGCGCGTTTGACACCAGAGTTTTTAGGGCTGACGACTACGACGTCAGGTCCTGTTAGACCTTTATTAATGTAATGTTCTGCAAAAAGCGGAATGGTAAAGAGGTTATCCACGGCAATATCGAAGAAACCTTGGACTTGCACTGCATGGAGATCCAGAGTGACGACACGATCCACCCCAGCTTTGACCAACATATTTGCGACAAGCTTAGCAGTAATTGGTTCGCGAGGAGCAGCAGTCCGGTCTTGGCGAGCATAACCGAAGTAAGGCATGACCACATTGACAGTATTTGCGCTGGCCCGTTGGCAAGCATCCACCATAATTAAGAGTTCCATCAAGTGATTGTTGACAGGGAAACTGGTTGATTGAATGATATAAATATCATATCCACGAACACTTTCCTCAATATTGACTTGGATTTCACCATCTGAGAATTGACGGGATGAAATTTTCCCAAGTGGAACCCCAGCATGATCCGCGATTTTTTGCGCAATCTCTGGATTTGAATTGAGAGAGAAGAGCTTCATATTTTTTTTATCTGACATGTGATTCCAACCTCATTTAGATTTTTGATCTTAGCACTATTTTAGCAAAAATTTGCGATAATTTCAGCTATTTTACAATCTTTCCGCCAATCTTGCGATTTTATTTTTTGCAGCTTTGTAGACGATTCCATGCTCTTTGATGAACTGATGGAAATTTTCTTCCTGCTCAGCGGTTTCGACCTCGATTTCTAATTCATAATCTTCAGTGTCTAGATAGAGACTGTGGTCTAGTGCCACCAATCCTGCAGCTGTTTCTTTTTCGAATCGTTCTGTTGTAAGGCTTCCCCAGACAGCGAGTTGCTCAACAGAGATTTCTTTAGAGATTAAGAGGTTTTTGATTTCTCCGTCAGGAAACTGTTGGTGTTGAAGGATCGCCTCGGTTTCTTCTGGGCTGAGGTTTTGATTGTACTCGAAATGGCCAACTGCTTCAGGGACCTTGAGAGTCAACTCAGCTTGATCTGTGAAAGTACGCACCCGCAAGGCCATTTTTTCCTTACGGATGAGCTGGTCGGGGGTATCGATATAGTGATTGGTTTGGACAACCAATTCTGTATCATCAAAAAGTGGAAGGAGGGATTGGTACTCCTCCTTGTCTAGCAAGGTTTTGTATTCAATTTCTAAATGGTTCATTTTGTAGTCCTTTGCTTTTTTTCGAAAGCGATTCATGATATAATAAGAGATGTGTTTATTGTATACAAAAATGGTTCAGATTACAAGGTGGTAGGATGGCAATTGATTGGGAAAACTTCTTAGATCCGTATATCCAAGCAGTTGGGGAATTAAAAATCAAACTGCGTGGGATTCGTAAGCAATATCGTAAGCAACAAAAGCATTCTCCAATCGAGTTTGTCACAGGACGGGTCAAGCCGATTGAGAGCATCCGTGAAAAGATGATCCGAAGAAATATTTCTGAAGAAAATCTGTCTCAGGATATGCAAGATATTGCTGGTCTTCGCATCATGGTTCAGTTTGTGGACGATGTGGATGAGATCCTAGAGGTTCTGAGACAACGGCAGGATATGCGCGTGGTCCAAGAGCGAGACTACATCCGCCACAAGAAATCAAGTGGCTACCGGAGTTACCACGTCGTGGTCGAGTACCCGGTTGATACCATTGATGGAAATGAAACGATCTTAGCAGAGATTCAAATTCGGACCTTGTCCATGAATTTTTGGGCAACCATTGAACACTCGCTCAATTATAAATATAAAGGAGACTTTCCAGACGAGATCAAAAAACGCTTAGAGACGACAGCAAACCTGGCCTATCTTTTGGATGAAGAGATGGGGGCAATTCGGGATGCGATTCAGGAGGCTCAAGCCCTGTTTGATCCACTTCATCGTAAGTTAAATGATGGCGTTGGAAATAGTGATGACACAGATGAAGACTACAGGTAAAAAAGTATCCATTATTCGCAATCGCAAGCGTCAAAGTGAAGAGGTTTTTCAGCAGTTGCGCTACAAGCTTCGGAAAAATAATTTTATTTTGACGGAGAAGCACCCGGATATTGTGATTTCAATTGGTGGCGATGGAATGTTGCTATCGGCCTTTCACAAGTATGAACACCAGTTGGATCGGGTGCGATTTGTTGGCGTCCATACCGGACACTTAGGATTCTATACAGATTACTTAGACAGTGAAATCGATAAGCTGGTTGAAAATTTAAAATATGATACAGGAGCTAAGGTTTCTTACCCTATTTTGAATGTCAAGATTACTTTCGAAAATGGGGAAACCCGTACCATGAGAGCTTTGAACGAAGCGACGATTAAGAGAAGCGACCGGACCATGGTTGCCGATCTTACGATTAATGGAGTGGATTTTGAGCGCTTCAGAGGAGACGGCATTACTGTTTCGACTCCGACAGGAAGTACGGCATACAACAAATCCTTGGGAGGAGCAGTCCTTCACCCAACTATTGAGGCGCTGCAGATTGCTGAAATCGCCAGTCTCAACAACCGTGTTTATCGTACCTTGGGTTCTTCTGTCATTGTCCCTAAAAAGGATAAGATCGAGATTACACCGACGAGACCTGGCTTTCACATTATCTCTGTTGACAATTCAACCTATTCTTACCGCAATATTGCAAAGGTAGAATACCAGATTGACAACCATAAGATCAATTTTGTGGCAAGCTCCAGTCACACCAGCTTCTGGAATCGGGTCAAGGATGCCTTTATCGGAGATGATAGAGAATGAGATTTGAATTCATTGTCGATGAGCATGTCAAGGTCAAGACTTTCTTGAAAAAGCACGAGGTTTCTAAGGGGCTCTTAGCCAAGATTAAGTTTCGTGGTGGTCAGATCCTTGTCAATGGATGTCCGGAGAATGCAGTTTATTTGTTGGATATTGGGGATCGCTTGGTCATTGATATTCCGGCAGAAGAAGGTTTTGAAACCTTAAAACCTATGGATCGGCCTTTGGATATTTTGTTTGAAGATGATCATTTTTTGGTCTTAAACAAACCCTTTGGCATTGCTTCTATTCCAAGTGCGATTCATTCCAATACCTTAGCCAATTTTGTAAAAGGCTACTATGTGAAGCAGGGCTACGAGAACCAGCAGGTTCACATTGTCACTCGCTTGGACAAGGATACAAGTGGCGTTATGCTCTTTGCCAAACATGGCTATGCCCATGCTCGCTTGGATAAGCAATTGCAGTCTAAAACGATTCAGAAACGCTATTATGCCTTGGTCAAGGGATCTGGGAAGCTTGATCCTGTCGGAGAGATTATTGCTCCGATTGCGCGTGATGAAGATTCAATTATCACCCGAAAGGTAGCTAAAGGCGGCAAGTATGCTCATACAAGCTACCAGGTTGTTCAATCTTTTGGTGATATTCACCTAGTGGATATTCAGTTACACACAGGTCGAACCCATCAGATCCGCGTTCATTTTTCCCATATTGGTTTTCCGCTTTTGGGAGATGATCTCTATGGCGGCAGTTTAGAAGACGGCATTGAGCGCCAGGCCCTTCATTGTCATCGCCTATCCTATTATCATCCATTTCTAGAGGTAGAGTTGGTCATAGAAAGTCCACTGCCTCCAGATTTCCAAGCTGTATTAACACAGCTTCAAACTAGTTATTAATTATTAAAAGGAGTAAAACTCATGGAAGTTTTCGAAAATCTCAAAGCCAACCTCGTTGGTAAGAATGCACGTATTGTATTACCAGAAGGTGAAGAACCTCGTATCCTCCAAGCGACAAAACGCATTGTGAACGAGACAGAATTAACCCCTGTCTTGCTTGGTAATCCGGATAAAATTCGGATTTATCTTGAAATCGAAGGGGTTTTGGATGGATATGAAGTCATCGATCCTCATTCTTATCCAGGTTTTGAAGAAATGGTAGCTTCCTTGGTAGAACGTCGTAAGGGCAAAATGACAGAAGAAGAAGCGCGTCAAGTCTTGAAAGACGACGTTAACTATTTTGGTGTCATGTTGGTACACATGGGAATTGTTGATGGGATGGTATCAGGTGCGATTCACTCAACAGCTGCAACCGTTCGTCCAGCTCTTCAAATTATCAAAACTCGTCCAAATGTCAAACGGACTTCTGGTGCCTTCCTTATGGTACGTGGATCCGAACGCTACTTGTTCGGGGATTGTGCCATCAACATTAATCCAGATGCTGAAGGCTTAGCTGAAATCGCTATCAACTCTGCTATCACAGCTAAGATGTTTGGCATTGATCCAAAAATTGCCATGTTGAGCTATTCAACCAAAGGCTCTGGTTTTGGGGAAAGTGTTGATAAGGTTGTTGAAGCGACTAAGCTTGCTCATGAACTTCGTCCAGACCTTGAAATTGACGGGGAATTGCAATTTGACGCTGCCTTTGTCCCAGCAACTGCAGCCCTGAAGGCTCCAGGAAGCAAGGTGGCAGGACAAGCCAATGTCTTTATCTTCCCTGGTATTGAGGCAGGTAACATTGGATACAAGATGGCTGAACGTTTGGGTGGCTTTGCAGCGGTAGGTCCTGTCTTGCAAGGGTTGAACAAACCAGTGAACGATCTCTCTCGTGGATGTAATTCAGATGACGTGTACAAATTGACCTTGATTACAGCGGCACAAGCAGTAGAACAATAAGAATGATTGAAAGGCTCAGGATGATCTTGAGCCTTTTTCTTTATAAAATCAGAATTTCTAAACTCTAAGCCGTTCTATGGTATACTAGGAATATGTTAGATTTAAAAGATTACGGGATTATCATGTGGGAGGAGGAAAAAATTGCTTCCTTCCGAGAAAAGTTATTAGCCTGGTATGATGCCAATAAACGGGATCTCCCCTGGAGAAGGACCCAGGATCCTTATAAAATTTGGATCTCAGAGATTATGCTACAGCAGACACGTGTCGATACGGTTATTCCCTATTATGAGCGCTTTCTGGACTGGTTTCCAACTGTTGCTGATTTGGCTCAAGCTCCTGAAGAAAGGCTCTTAAAAGCATGGGAAGGCTTGGGCTATTACTCACGGGTCCGCAACATGCAAAAAGCTGCCCAGCAGATTATGGAGAACCATGGAGGAGTGTTTCCATCAAGCTATGAGGAAATATCTAAACTGAAGGGGATTGGGCCTTATACTGCTGGTGCCATTGCGAGTATTGCCTTTGGCCTGCCGGAGCCCGCTGTGGATGGTAATGTCATGAGAGTACTGGCTCGCTTATTTGAGGTGGACTCCGATATCGGAGTCCCGACCAATCGCAAGATTTTCCAAGCCATGATGGAGATCTTGATTGATCCAGATCGTCCTGGCGACTTCAATCAGGCTTTGATGGATTTGGGATCAGATATTGAATCCCCAGTCAACCCGCGGCCGGAAGAGAGTCCTGTCAAGGAGTTTAGTGCGGCCTACCAGCATGGGACCATGGATCGTTATCCCATCAAGGCTCCTAAGAAAAAACCGGTGCCAGTATATTTAACGGCCTTTATCATCAAGGATAGTCAAGGGCGCTACCTGCTGGAGAAAAATGAGCAAGAAGGGCTTTTGTCAGGCTTCTGGCATTTTCCCTTGATTGAAGTGGATAGCCTATCAGAGAACCAGGGCCAATTGTCTCTATTGGATGGGCAGGGGCATACAGTAGACACCCCAGAAATACTTTCCTTTGAACAGGACTATGACTTGGCCATTGATTGGCAGGACAGATCTTATCCTATCGTCCAGCATGTCTTTTCGCATCGTAAGTGGCAGGTTCAACTTCGTTACGGTCTGGTAAAAGAAGGAGAGCAAGAATCAAGTGAATCGACAGTTTGGTTAAGACCTGAAGAATTTTCAGATTATCCTTTTGCCAAACCCCAGCAAAAGATCTGGGAAGCATTTAATAAATGAACGTTCATTTTAATTTAATATAGAGCATAAGTTTATGAAGATAGAATAGGATTATGTAAGTTATATGGATTATATACCAGATTATTCAGATAAAAATTTTATTGGATCTCGTAGTATATTTGCTAGTATTCTCTATTTTATATTAGCTTGTTTTAATTATATTATGGCTGGCGTATATTATTATATTATTTACAAATTATATTCTAATCATGTGAAAATCAGCTTTATCTTAATTTATTTATTTATTTTTTACAATTTATTTTGGTTAACACGTGAGTTAAATTTTAAAATACTTCACTGGCTTGGTTACCACGCCTCGCCAAAATATTATGGAAGTTTTAAAAGCAGGTTTCCTTTATTCAATAAAATAACGAAAACATATAAAATGCATTACAGAAGAAGATCAAAGAAACACCAATTTCTATTCTTATGCAGTTATTTGCTTTATTTAAATTTTGTGCCTATATGTTTCTTTCTTTATTTTTATTTTATAAGGTACTATACAGTTATGAACTATACAACTGACTTTAAAAATGTAAATAAAATATATCTTACTATCTTCTTAATCTTGATATTTGCTACCATATTCATAAATGAATTACTAT
>JAWGXY010000097.1:0-7108 GCA_032572035.1 Streptococcus parasanguinis | reverse complement strand
GACCTTGCCAAAGTCTTCCAATCTCACCACAATATGATGGTTTCTCATGCACGTGCTGTGAAATTGTACAAAGACAAAGGTTATAAAGGTGAAATCGGGGTTGTTCACGCACTTCCAACTAAGTATCCATTGGATCCTAAAAATCCTGCAGACGTACGTGCTGCTGAGTTGGAAGATATCATCCACAACAAGTTTATCTTGGATGCGACTTACCTCGGACACTATTCAGATGCAACCATGGAAGGGGTAAACCACATTCTTTCAGTTAATGGTGGTAGTCTGGATCTTCGGGACGAAGACTTTGCAGCACTTGAAGCAGCTAAAGATTTGAACGACTTCCTTGGAATTAACTACTACATGAGTGATTGGATGGAAGCCTTTGATGGCGAAACAGAAATCATTCATAATGGTAAAGGGGAAAAAGGAAGCTCTAAATACCAAATCAAAGGTGTTGGACGTCGTGTAGCTCCTGACTATGTACCTCGTACTGACTGGGACTGGATCATCTACCCTCAAGGTTTGTATGATCAAATCATGCGTGTCAAGAAAGATTATCCAAATTACAAGAAGATCTACATCACTGAAAACGGACTTGGATACAAAGATGAGTTTGTGGACAATACGGTTTATGACGATGGCCGGATTGATTATGTGAAACAACACTTGGAAGTCTTGTCGGATGCGATTGCTGATGGTGCAAACGTCAAAGGATACTTCATCTGGTCTCTTATGGACGTCTTCTCTTGGTCTAATGGTTACGAAAAACGCTATGGTCTCTTCTATGTAGACTTTGAAACCCAAGAGCGCTATCCGAAGAAATCGGCTCATTGGTACAAGAAAGTAGCTGAAACTCAAGTGATTGAATAAGTATCAACTGGAACTGTTTTAGTTCCAGTTTTTTTATTTTCACTTGATGAAGGTCTCTTAAACGCATCTCTTCTTTCAGCCCCTAATTTATGGTATAATAGATCGATACTGTAATAAGGAAAATAGAATGAATATACAACAATTACGATATGTAGTGGCGATTGCCAATAGTGGTACTTTTCGTGAGGCTGCTGAAAAAATGTATGTGAGTCAGCCGAGCTTGTCTATTTCAGTACGCGATCTGGAAAAGGAACTGGGCTTTAAAATTTTTCGTCGAACTAGTTCGGGGACATTTTTGACCCGTCGGGGAATGGAATTTTATGAAAAAGCGCAGGACGTGGTTAAGGGGTTTGATATTTTTCAAAATCAATATGCCAGTCCTGAAGAAGAGAAGAAAGAATTCTCTATTTCTAGTCAACACTATGACTTCTTGCCACCATTGATGACGGAATTCTCGATCCGCTATCCGGAAAATAAAAACTTCCGCATCTTTGAGTCAACGACGGTCCAAATTTTGGATGAAGTGGCTCAAGGGCATAGTGAGTTGGGGATTATTTATCTCAACCGTCAAAATACCAAGGGAATTATGCAACGGGTTGATAAATTAGGACTTGAAGTGGTGGATTTGATTCCTTTTCAGACTCATATTTACCTTCGCAAGGGACACCCTCTGGCTAAGAAGAAAAAACTGGTCATGGAAAATCTAGCTCAATTGCCAACTGTTCGCTTTACCCAAGAAAAAGATGAGTACCTCTATTATTCAGAGAATTTTGTCGATACCAGTTCGAGCTCCCAAATGTTCAATGTAACCGACCGGGCCACCTTGAATGGGATCTTGGAGCGGACAGATGCTTATGCGACAGGATCAGGCTTTTTAGATAGCCAGTCAGTGAATGGTATTACCGTGATTCCTTTAGAAGACAACTTGGACAATAAAATGGTCTATGTCAAACGCGAAGAGATGGATCTCTCCCCTGTAGCAGAGAAGTTTGTCGAGGTCATGGTAGAGTATTTTGATCAAAAGAGGTAAGAAATGAAGAGAAAAATAATGGTTCCAGTAGCAATTGTGCTATTGGTCCTACTGGATCAGTTGGTCAAATGGTATGTAGTCAAGAACATTCCACTGGGTGTCGTTAAGTCTTTTATTCCCCATGTGGTCAGCCTGACCTATCTTCAAAACACAGGTGCAGCTTTTTCACTTCTTGAAAATCAGCAATGGTTCTTTACCCTCATCACTCTAGTCGTGATGGTAGGGGCCTTTTACTATCTTTATAAGCACCTTAAGGGGTCGCTTTGGATGGTGATGGGCTTGACCTTGGTGATTGCAGGTGGCTTGGGGAATTTTATCGATCGCCTGCGTCAGGGCTTTGTGGTCGATATGTTCCACCTGGATTTTATGAATTTTGCCATTTTTAATGTAGCAGATAGTTATTTGACAGTTGGAGTTTTCTTGCTCCTGATCCTGATGTTGAAAGAGGAAACGCATGGAAATTAAAATCGAAGTAGCCGGTGCGCGACTGGATAAGGCTTTGGCGGATTTGACTCCCTTGTCACGAGCTGTAGCCAATGAGCAGATCAAAGAAGGAAAAGTTCTGGTCAATGGAACTGTGAAAAAAGCTAAGTATACGGTCAAAGAAGGAGACATCATCCAGTATGAAGTCCCAGAAGTGGAAGAGGTCAGCTATGAAGCAGAAGATCTGCCCTTAGACATCGTCTATGAGGACCAGGATGTCGTCGTCGTCAATAAACCCCAAGGCATGGTTGTTCACCCGAGTGCCGGCCACACCAGCGGGACCTTGGTCAATGCACTGTTATACCATGTCAAGGACCTTTCAGGGATCAATGGAGAATTGCGTCCAGGGATCGTTCATCGGATCGACAAAGACACGTCAGGCCTCTTGATGGTCGCAAAAAATGACCAAGCCCACGTCGCCTTAGCAGAGGAACTCAAAGACAAAAAATCTCTCCGGAAGTATTGGGCCATTGTCCATGGCAATCTTCCTAACGATCGGGGCATGATCGAAGCACCAATTGGTCGCAGTGAAAAGGACCGGAAAAAACAAGCAGTGACGGCTAAAGGAAAACCTGCAGTGACCCGTTTTCAAGTCTTGGAACGCTTTGGGGATTACACGCTGGTAGAGTTGCAACTGGAGACTGGTCGGACCCACCAAATTCGGGTGCATATGGCCTATATTGGCCATCCAGTAGCTGGAGATCCTGCTTATGGACCTAAGAAAACACTCAAAGGACAAGGACAGTTTCTTCATGCGCGGACACTTGGTTTCACCCACCCTCGCACAGGAGAGACTTTGGAATTTACAGCAGAAGTGCCAGCGATCTTTGAGAAAACGCTGGAAGACCTTCGAAAAGGATAATGGAGAATGGCTGAATGGAGATTCAGTCACTTTCATTACTTACGAAATAAATAGTATTAGAAAGAATCACAGCGATGAAAGCAAAACGAATCGTCTTTAAAGTAGGGACCTCGTCTTTGACCAATCCAGACGGGAGCCTCTCTAGACAGAAGGTCAAGGTCATCACCCAGCAGTTGGCTCTCTTACACGAATCGGGCCATGAGTTGATCTTGGTCTCATCAGGGGCGGTTGCTGCTGGGTTTGGTGCCCTTGGTTTTAAGAAACGGCCGATTAAGGTGGCAGACAAGCAAGCCTCTGCGGCAGTTGGTCAAGGTTTATTGATGGAAGAATATACCTCTAATCTTCTTTTACGCAATATTGTTTCTGCACAGATTTTATTAACCCAGGATGACTTTGCGGATCAACGTCGCTATAAGAATGCCCACCAGGCCCTTTCTGTCTTACTCAACCGTGGGGCGATTCCGATTATCAATGAAAATGATACGGTCTCTATCGCTGAGCTAAAAGTTGGTGACAATGATACCTTGAGTGCGCAGGTTGCGGCCATGGCCCAAGCGGATCTTTTGGTGCTGTTGACGGATGTCGATGGCCTCTATACAGCCAATCCTTCTCAGGATCCAACAGCCAAGCGTTTGGAGCGGATCGAGCACATTTCTCGCGAGATGATCGAGATGGCTGGAGGTGCGGGTAGTAGCAATGGAACTGGCGGTATGCTGACCAAACTCAAGGCAGCGACCCTGGCGACAGAGTCTGGGGTTCCTGTCTATATTTGCTCATCTCTCAAGCCTGATGCCTTGATCGAAGCGGCGCAAGAGCAAGCAGATGGCAGTTACTTCCTTGCAGAGGACAAGGGTTTAAAAACCCAGAAGCAATGGCTAGCCTTTTATGCAGAAAGTAAAGGAGCTCTTTGGGTGGATGCTGGAGCGGCTGAGGCCTTGTTGCAATATGGAAAGAGCTTATTAATTTCGGGTGTGACTAAGGCAGAAGGGGATTTTTCTTATCAAGACATCGTCAGCGTCTATCATCAAGAGTCAGGACAATTACTAGGGAAAGGGAAAGTTCGTCTCGGCCAGTCGGCTGTGCGCGATATGCTCCAATCTAAAAAAGCCAAGGGAATCCTCATCCACCGGGATGATTGGATCTCGGTAACTCCTGAGATTGACTTACTCTTTACAGAATTCTAAAGGAAAATGTATGGAAACAACACAAGAACAATTTGCCTTAGCGGGATCGGCTAAGAAAAGCATCAATACGGCCAGTACAGCTCTTAAAAATCAGGCCTTAGAAGCTATGGCCAGCCAGCTTCTGAAAGCGACGGAAGCCATTTTAGCAGCCAATCAAATCGATATGGAAGCGGCACGCGGGAAGATCTCTGAAGTCATGCTAGATCGTCTATTTCTTGATCAAGAGCGGATTGAAGGGATGGCAGAAGGGATCCGTGCTTTAATCGATCTGCCAGATCCGATTGGGGAAGTGCTGGATACTGAAGTTTTGGAAAATGGCCTTGAAATCCAGAAAGTTCGAGTCGCTATGGGCGTCATTGGGATCATTTATGAAAGCCGTCCAAATGTAACGTCAGACGCTGCAGCGCTTGCCATCAAGAGTGGAAATGCAGTGGTTCTTCGTACTGGAAAGGATGCCTTTCATTCTGCCCAAGCGATCGTGACCGCACTCAAGGCTGGATTGGAAGAAGCCGGACTCAATCCAGACCTTCTTCAATTGATCCAAGATACGAGTCGGGCTTCTAGCCTTGCTATGATGAAGGCCAAGGGCTACCTGGACTTGCTTATTCCACGAGGTGGTGCTGGCTTGATCCAAGCAGTGGTTGAAAATGCCATTGTACCTGTGATTGAGACAGGAACTGGAATTGTTCATGTCTATGTGGGCAAGGAGGCTGATTTCCAGAAAGCCCTAGCGATTATCGAAAATGCCAAGACCAGTCGCCCCTCTGTCTGCAATGCTATGGAGGTCTTGTTGGTGGATCGAGCGATCGCGTCTGATTTCTTGCCTTTGGTCAAAGACCGTTTAGTGGATGATCGGGAAAGATCCGTTGAGTTGCGCCTAGATGAGCAAGCACAAGCAATCATTTCTGGGACAGCGGCACAGGAACAGGATTTTGATACCGAATTTTTAGATTATATTTTAGCAGTCAAGGTCGTTGATGGAGTCGAGGAAGCGGTGGACCACATTGAAGCTCATAGCACCCATCATTCGGATGCTATTGTGACTGAAAATCCTGAGACAGCCGCTTATTTCACCCAGCAAGTAGATTCAGCAGCGGTTTATGTCAATGCTTCTACACGCTTTACAGACGGGGGACAATTTGGCCTAGGTTGTGAAATGGGGATCTCAACCCAAAAACTCCATGCGCGTGGACCGATGGGACTCCGGGAAATGACCAGTTACAAGTATATCGTCAGTGGAAATGGTCAAGTGAGGTAAGTCATGAAAGTAGCATTTATCGGTCTTGGAAACATGGGTGCTAGTCTAGCCAAAGCAGTCGCAAAAGAAGTGGACGCGCAAGAC
Source organism: Streptococcus parasanguinis (assembly GCA_032572035.1). Lineage (GTDB taxonomy): Bacteria > Bacillota > Bacilli > Lactobacillales > Streptococcaceae > Streptococcus > Streptococcus parasanguinis_AB. Next base: position 1,340 of record JAWGXY010000097.1, on the reverse strand, counting down.
CTGCTCTTGGTCAATCGTTCTCCTCAAAAGGTGCAAGAGTTTATCAGCCAGTATGGGGGAACGGCGTCTGATCTTGAACAAGTCTTTCAAGAGGCTGAAGTAATCTTTTTAGGGGTCAAACCCTATCAGATTTGCCCTCTCTTAGAAGAGTATCAAGGCATCTTGGACCAACGCTCTAATCTCTTACTGGTTTCCATGGCTGCAGGCCTGGAACTAGAAAAGATGGCTGACGTGATCCAGAACGACCAGGTGGGTCTCATTCGCATCATGCCCAATACGCCTGTGGCCATTGGTCAAGGTGTTATCAGTCTGGCCCGCTCCCAAGCAGTGACAGACCAGCAAGTAGCCAAAGTCAACCAGCTCTTATCAGGAGCAGGGGCCCTCTACGAAATTGAAGAAAAATTGATGGATCCTGCAACGGCTGTCGCAGGCTGTGGGCCAGCCTTTGTCTATCAGATGATTGAAGCCATGACAGATGCAGGAGTAGGATTAGGACTTACACGAGAGCAAGCCTTGCAGATGGCTGCACAGACCTTCCAAGGAACTAGTCAAATGGTCCTAGAGACAGGCGAGCACCCAGCCCGCTTGCGAGATGCAGTTTGTAGCCCAGGTGGGTCTACCATCGCAGGAGTCAACCGCTTAGAACAAGTCGGCTTACGGGGCGACATCATTGCTGGAGTGGAAGCAGCCTACAAACGCACCCAAGAAATGGGACAAGAGGCAGAACAAAATTAGATAAAATAATTGGTCAAAACCAAGTTTGGAGAACATTGACAAACTGTTCTTTCATACAAAGCTAACAAATCAAGAATTATCCAATCCTCTATTGAAACTTTCCGCCGTGAGAAAAGTGCATGAAACAGGATTGTTTCAAGCACTCGGGAGTTTTGAAGCCTTAGATTCAAAACTAAGTCATGGAACTTCTATGAAGTTCGCTGACGTCCGTTCTCACCTAAGGAAAGTTTCTAAGAGGACTTCATTTTCAATTTAAAAGATTGGTTTTGGCCAATCTTTTTTACGTTAGAGCGACTCTATTTCTACCAAACCATTTTCGGTCAGACGATAGATTCTTTTGCAGACTTCTTTGAGGAAGGTCCGGTCGTGAGAGACCGTGACTAGTCCGCCTGGGTAGTCTGCGAATAGGCGTCGAATTTCTGGTTGGGAAGTGGGGGAAAAATTGCGAGTAGGCTCGTCCAAGAGTAGAAATTGGGGACTTGTGAGCACTAGTTGAAGGAGATAGAGTTTTCCTTGCTGGCCACCAGAAAGTTCATAGATCGGATGGTGCATTTCAGAATAGGTAAAGTTGAGGGAGGCTAAATGCAAGTGAATAGTGTTGATTT
>JAWGXY010000096.1:0-7126 GCA_032572035.1 Streptococcus parasanguinis | reverse complement strand
TGATTTCATCAGCTTTTACAGCCCTACTCAACTGTGCGGAGGTGGGACGACGAAATCGAATTCTAACGAATTACCGATTTCTGTCCCACTCTCTTTTTGCGTTTTAGTGAATAGAAGAGGTGGCCTCTTTTTTCAGTTGTTGAGCCTCACTCCTTGTGCTCTAGGAGCAGTGGGGAGGAAAGCCCGACTGCTTTTTTTCGCTTGAAAAATGCGGCCATTTGAACCAGGATGCGGGGGACCGTTTGCCATTTTTTCCAAGCTTGAAAGCGGGTGTCGATGAGCTGCTTGGCTAAGCGTTCTAGCATTTCCTGCTCGGTTGGATCCAAATCTTGGGCATTTTGGAGGATTTCCTTGGCCTTAGCTAGCTGTTTGAGATCGGTAAGGTCATTGATGGAAGTGATACCGGCATCGAGAAAAATGCCAAAAAAGGTGTCAAAAAACTTCTTGCGCTCCTCTGCCGATGTTTCGCGAACCCATTGCTTCAAGGTCAGGTCGGTCTGCTGGCTATCTGGACTGGTTTCAGAAACGCTCACAAAGCTGTAGTCCTTGATTTCCCAAGTAAAGGCATCGTGCTGGGCAAAGCCGCCAAAGGCGTGACTTTTGACAATGGTCGTCGGTTCTGGCACTTCCAACATCATGCCAACGATAGATCCCTGAGGGACAAAGCGACGAATGTTTGGGGACGTCCGCTGGTAACCTTCGGTTTCGATAATGGCCTTGTTGAGGCCAGGAGCATCGTAGCTGTAGATGGTGTCGACTCGTTCAAATAAGGAATCAGGTAGATACGAGCAGGCATAGGTCGCAAGGTTGCCCCCTTTGGAGTGACCGGCTACTAAGAAACGTCCTTTTGGAAATTCCTTCATGACATGTTGCAGGTAGCTGGCTGCGCGCTTCTGAGCTGGAACATGGTCCATATAGGTCATGTGGAAGTCTTCCTTCCAGCCGATCAAGGTGTCATCCGTTCCTCTGAAAACGACCAAATACGCATCCAGACTAAGCCGATAGGTCATGGCCGCAAACTGTTTTTGCACATCGGGATCGTATTCATCGACATAGTTGAGGAGTTTGATGTTCTTAAAGCGCTTTGAAGTAGCCAACTCATCGACTAATTGCAGGTGCTGGTTACTCACGATAAAATCGGTGGTCCGATCGATCAGTTCCATCGCATCAGACAGGCGCACTGGAATTCCTGTTGTATCTCCTTGAGGCACAATGTGTCCAAAGGGCAGATAGGTCAGCTCTGTCAATGCGAGGACATCCAGCTCCTTGAAGGGGCGGTCATATATGGAATCGTAAGTCACTTCTTTTAGGTAATCAAAAATCGTCGACATCTGTGCCTCCCGTGTCTTATTTCTTTCAGTATAGCACAAAAATGGGAGTAGAAAAAGCTCTTACTGTTAAGAAGGCTACGCTCGATCTTTTTCTCTGCTTCTTAATCTGTTATAATAGGAAGAAGAAAAAAAGAAGGAAAGAAAGCCATGCATAAAATTCTCTTAGTGGAAGACGATGAAATTATCCGCCAACAAGTCAAACAATTATTGGAACAATGGGGCTATGAAGTGGTCGCAGTAGAGGACTTTATGGATGTCCTCGGGATCTTTGTCGAAAGTGACCCCCACTTGATCCTCATGGATATTGGCCTGCCTCTCTACAATGGTTACCACTGGTGCCAGGAGATTCGCAAGGTTTCCAAGGTTCCGATCATGTTTCTTTCTTCACGGGATCAAGCCATGGATATTGTCATGGCCATCAATATGGGTGGAGACGACTTTGTTACCAAGCCTTTTGACCAAAATGTCCTCCTTGCCAAGGTTCAAGGACTCTTGCGCCGCTCTTACGAATTTGGGACAGATCAAAATCTGCTGGAGCACCGGGGAGCCATCCTCAATCTCAAGTCTACGGACTTGGTGTATGAAGGGGAAGTCATCAAGCTGACCAAGAATGAATTTCAGATCCTGCGTGTCCTGTTTGAGCATGCAGGCAGTATCGTGGCGCGTGATGACATGATGAAGGAGCTCTGGAATAGCGACTTCTTTATTGATGACAATACCTTGTCTGTCAATGTGGCCCGCCTTCGTAAGAAACTAGAAGAAGCTGGCTTGTCAAATTTCATCGAAACCAAGAAAGGCATCGGTTACGGGTTGACCCATGAATAAATTTGGAACGATCTTCTGGCAGTATGTGGTATCCCGCAGGCGCCTGCTCTATCTATTGGTCATCTTTTTGATCGTCGATTTGGTCTTTGCCTATCTCTTTCCAGAGACAGGGACGGTTTTCCTCTATGCGACCCTGGTGCTAGGCTTTTTTACTCTTTGTATCTTGATCTGGGATTTCGCCATGACCTTTCGGGACTACCGCAAAGCCGCACTATATGAGGAAGTTGAGGTTGCCTCACCACTGGAACACCTCCTTTATGAAAAATACAGGGAAGAACAGCAGGCGCGCCTGGAAGAAGGAAAGACAGCCCAGGCCAAGTTCAATGACCTGATGGATTACTATACCCTCTGGGTTCACCAGATTAAGACGCCCATTGCGGCCAGCCAGCTCTTGGTGCAAGATGTCGAGACACCCATTGTCAAGCAGCAGATGGAGCAGGAGCTTTTTAAGATTGACTCCTATGCCAATCTGGTTTTGCAGTACCTGCGACTAGAGAGTTTTCATGATGATCTGGTCTTGAGGCGCGTGTCGGTAGAAGATTTGGTCAAAGAAGTAGTCCGCAAGTATGCCCTCTTTTTTATCCAAAAGAACTTGACCGTGGACCTGCATGATTTGGAGCAGGAGGTCATCACCGATCGCAAGTGGCTCCTGGTCATCATCGAGCAGCTCTTGTCCAATAGCCTCAAGTACACCAGCACCGGTGGAATTGAAATCTATTTTAAAGACCAGACTCTCTATATAAAAGATAGCGGGATTGGGATCAAAAATAGCGATGTCCTTCGCGTCTTTGAGCGGGGCTTCTCCGGCTATAATGGCCACCTGACCCAGCAATCCTCAGGGCTGGGACTCTATCTATCTAAGAAAATCGCAGAGCAATTGGGCCACAGGATCACCCTCCATTCAGAGGTCGGCCAAGGCACGACTGTTGCCATTCACTTTGAAGAGAAGAAGTTGGTCATGGATTAAGATTTCCCCATCTTACAAAAATGTAAGAAATAAAGGTCAAAATGAAAGGTTAGGTTATGGTAGCCGCCTTTTATTTTTTATACAATAGTCTCATCAAATGAAGGAGGTCAAGAAAATGAAACTCTTGAAATGGATGAAACAACCCAAAAAGACTGAGAAACCAAATAACCAAACCGATCTGGAAAAGACGGAATTTGGTCTCCAAGTCCTGCAACAAGCCCAAGAATTTTTCTTGATCTACTAGTAAAAGGAGAAAAGTATGTCATTACTAGACGTTCAACATATCAAAAAAATCTACAAAACCCGCTTTCAAGGAACGCAGGTCGAAGCTCTAAAAGATATTCACTTCACTGTTGAAAAAGGGGAATACGTCGCTATCATGGGGGAATCAGGATCCGGGAAATCCACCCTCCTCAATATCCTAGCCATGCTGGACCAGCCAACCGAAGGACGGGTCTACCTAAATAGCATAGACACCTCAACCATCAAGAACAAAGACGCGTCCAGCTTCCGCCGGGAAAAACTTGGCTTTGTCTTTCAAGACTTCAATCTGCTTGATACCTTGTCTGTCAAGGACAATATCCTTCTCCCTCTAGTCCTTTCTCGCAGACCAGTCAAGGAAATGATGAGCAAGGTGGAGAGCGTCAGTCGGGAGTTGGGCATTCACCAACTGCTTGAAAAATATCCCTACGAAATCTCTGGTGGGCAAAAACAACGGGTAGCCGTAGCACGGGCCATCATCACCTCCCCTGAAATCCTCCTTGCGGATGAGCCAACAGGGGCGCTGGATTCTAAGTCTTCGGCTGCGTTGCTCGACGTCTTTGAAGATATTAATACCATGGGGCAAACCATTCTCATGGTGACCCACTCAACCGCAGCAGCAGCGAGGGCCAAGCGCGTGCTCTTTATCAAGGATGGGATTCTTTACAACCAGATCTTCCGCGGGGAAAAGACAGAGCGTCAGATGTTCCAAGAAATCTCGGATACTCTGACGATCATGGCAAGTGAGGTGGAGTAGATGTTTCGATTAACCACTAAATTAGCTTGCTCCAATCTGATTAAGAACCGCAAGCTCTATTATCCCTTTGCGATTGCGGTCATTCTCGCAGTGACCATCGCCTACCTCTTTGACTCCCTGACCTTTAATCCCCGTATTTCCGAGCTTCGAGGGGGCTCTTCCATAGTGTTCACTCTCAGCTTGGGGTTCTTCGTGGTCAATGCCGCAGGAGCTATCATCGTGCTCTATGCCAATAGCTTCGTCATGAAAAATCGCTCCAAGGAGCTGGGGATCTACAGCATGCTAGGCCTTGAAAAACGCCATCTCATCAGCATGATCTTCAAGGAACTCTTGCTTTTTGGCTTTCTAACCATCTCAGCCGGTGTCTTGATTGGAGCCCTCTTTGACAAGCTGATCTTCGCCTTTCTCTTGAAACTCATGAAGATGAAGGTCCAGCTAGTATCTACCTTCCAACCTGGGATTGTTATCTTGGTCTTTGTCACCTTTGGTCTCATCTTTGGACTTTTGATTCTTCTCAATGCTTGGCGCATTCTCCGTTTGAATGCCTTGCAGTTGACGCGTGAGAAGGCCAGTGGAGAAAAGAAAGCTCGCTTCCTGTGGCCCCAAACCATTCTTGGATTAGCAGCTCTCGGTTGTGGCTACTACCTAGCTTTGTCTGTCAAAGACCCCATCATTGCGCTTGTGACCTTCTTTCTAGCCGTTATCCTGGTCATGATTGGGACCTACCTGCTATTTAATGCTGGGATCACCGTCTTCTTGCATCTGCTTAAGAAAAAGAAGAACTACTATTACCAGCCCAACAATATGATCTCGGTCTCTAATCTCATCTATCGTATGAAGAAAAATGCAGTGGGGCTTGCGACCATTGCCATCCTCTCGACCATGGTGCTTGTGACCATCTCTGCAGCAACCAACATCTATGTCGGTAGCGAAATGGTCAAGAAAATCATGGCGCCTCATGATTTCTCTGTCCAAGGAAAAGGGGTCGATCTGGAGCAGATCAATCAGAAATTTGATGAATTTGCCTCTGAGCATCATCTCGAGATCAAGAATCGCGACCTGATGACCTATGCCAACTTTGGGGTTAAATCACAAAAGGGCACGGACTTCACGGTATATCCAGCTGATGAACGCAGCGTCACTCCTAAAACCGTCTTTATGGTCTTTGATGTAGCTAGTTATGAACACATGACAGGCGAACACGTCGATCTGACTGGCAACCAAGTCATCCTCTTTGCCCATAACAAGGATCTTAAAGGGCAAAAGCAGTTCACTATCAACGGGCAAGACTTCCAAGTCAAGGAAGAAGTGAGCAAGGATTTTATCACCGATCATGTGCCCAATCAGTTTAACATGCTGACGGAGGATTTCAATTACTTGATCGTGCCAGACCTTTCAGCATTTGTCGCCCAGTTTCCAAATCTTGCCATTAATACCAATATCTACGGTGGCTTCAATGTCAATGTTGATGAAGACCAGCAGCTCAAGCTAGCAGCCAGCTATGACAAGATGATCGATGAATTGAGTAGCCAACAGGCCCAAGGAACATTTATCTATGGAGGTAACCGAGCCAATGATGTGGTAGAGTTGAATAGCCTCTTTGGTGGCATCTTCTTTATCGGGATTTTCTTGTCATTGATCTTTATGGTCGGAACCGTCATCGTCATTTACTACAAGCAAATCTCAGAAGGCTATGAAGACCGTGACCGCTTCGTCATCCTCCAACAGGTGGGGCTCGATGAACACGAGGTCAAACGGACCATCAACCGTCAAGTGCGGACTGTCTTCTTCCTCCCTCTCATCTTTGCCTTTATCCACCTGGCCTTTGCCTATCATATGATCCGACTCATTCTCAAAGTCCTCGGTGTCATCAATAGTGGCCAGGTCCTCGTCGTGACCCTCAGCGTTTGTGGTGTCTTTCTTATCACCTACCTGATCGTCTTTTGGATCACCTCTCGGAGCTATCGTAAGATTGTGCAGATTTAGGAAAAGAGAAGCTCGCTTATAGCGGGCTTTTTCTTGTAAAGTCCGATCGCTATTGTCAATTGGTGTTCAAAGGGATACACAAAAAAGACTGAACCAGTCGAGTTCAGTCTTTGATCGATTTCTATTAAAGTGATGTAAGGAAAGTCAATCCCCCTAGGATGACACCTGCTGAATTTGGAATGATCAAAATCCAGTCTTTTTTAGGTTCCTTTGTCCAACCATAAATGACCCAGATCAAGCAAGAAATAGCAGCTGACAAGGGTTGGAAAGGTTGGGCCTTATTTCCCTGTAAATTAGCAATAATTTGTGGGATGTAGGCAATGAAAACGATAATCCCAATAAAGGCACCGATCGAGCCAACGATTTTGTTGATTTTTTGTTTATTCATAAAATTTTACCTCTGTGTATTAAAATAGCATAAGTAGGAAGAAAATGCAATTAATTTGCATGCTACGCAAAATGAAAACGATCACATTTGCAAAAGAATTAGACAAAGTGTCAAAAAAATGGCAACTAGAGAGAAGACTCTCTCGAAAAGAAATCCATCTTCCTGCAAAATCACAAGATTGTGACACTTTACAGTTCGGTAACATTTGAAAAAAAGACTTGAATTTGTAAAGGACAAAAGGTAGAATAGTGCATACTTAAAAAAGAAAAGGAAATGGTAGTTTCAAAATGAATGAAAAACAAATGAAAATTCTTGGTTGGGTTGCGACCTTTATGTCTGTCATGATGTATGTGTCTTACTTCCCACAAATCATGGATAACCTCGCTGGTCACAAAGGGAACTTTATTCAACCCCTTGTCGCAGCCATCAACTGTAGCCTTTGGGTTTACTACGGGCTCTTCAAAAAAGAACGCGATATTCCACTTGCTGCAGCCAATGCACCAGGGATCATCTTTGGTTTGATCACAGCCATCACAGCCTTGTAATCAATGAAAGAGAGAGTAGGACAGAAATCGGTAATTCGTTAGAATTCGATTTCGTCGTCCCACCTC
>JAWGXY010000095.1:0-7311 GCA_032572035.1 Streptococcus parasanguinis | reverse complement strand
ATCAAAACCTGATGATGAGGGACTTCCGTTTTCATTTGTGCGAGAAGTTCTTCGACATTTTGGATCGATAGAAGTCGAAGCTGTGGGTGAGGATCGGGTTTAAGCGCGGTAGGCGTTGTGATCAAGGTCACCTGATGTCCCTTTGCAAGAGCCATTTCTGCAAGGATTTTCCCTAGGCTCCCGGTGGAATGATTGGTGATCGAACGAACACTATCAATGGCTTCGCTCGTCCCACCTGATGTAATTAAAATATGCATATGCTTATTTTACACAAAAAAGATACGTAAGTAAAGTTCTGAAGCTATTAGGATTAACTATGTATAGCCATAAAATTTAGATAAAAAACGAACGTTCGATTCAAAAGGTGGAAAAACCATGTTATTTTCGCGAATTTTAGGTATAATAGATCTATCAAATATAAAGGAGTCCCTTATGAAAACAGATATCGAAATTGCTCAAAGCATTGAACTCCAACCGATTGTGGACGTTGTGAAGAAAATTGATTTGGTTGACGATGATCTTGAATTGTATGGAAAATACAAGGCAAAATTGAGCTTTGATAAGATTCGTGAAGTTGAGAAAAATCCAGTAGGAAAACTTATCTTAGTCACTGCGATCAACCCAACTCCAGCTGGAGAAGGGAAATCAACCATCACCATTGGTTTAGCAGATGCTTTGAATAAAATCGGTAAAAAAACCATGATTGCCATTCGCGAACCTTCTTTAGGTCCAGTTATGGGGATTAAAGGTGGTGCTGCTGGTGGTGGCTATGCCCAAGTTCTACCGATGGAAGACATCAACCTTCATTTCACAGGGGATATGCATGCGATCACAACGGCTAATAATGCCCTCTCGGCATTGATTGATAATCATTTGCACCAAGGAAATGAGCTAGGAATTGACCAACGTCGGATTATCTGGAAACGGGTAGTGGACTTGAATGACCGTGCTCTTCGTCATGTCTCTGTCGGTCTTGGCGGTACTTTAAATGGGATTCCGCGTGAAGACGGATTTGATATTACCGTTGCTTCTGAGATCATGGCCATCCTTTGCTTGGCGACAGATATTGAAGATTTGAAACGTCGTTTGGCCAACATCGTGATTGGTTACCGTTTTGATCGTAGCCCGGTCTATGTCCGTGATTTGGAAGTGGAAGGGGCACTTGCCTTGATCCTCAAAGATGCGATCAAGCCAAACTTGGTTCAAACCATCTATGGTACACCTGCCTTTGTTCACGGTGGTCCATTTGCCAATATTGCCCATGGATGTAACTCTGTATTAGCAACGACGACAGCTCTGCATTTAGCTGATTATACGATTACAGAAGCAGGTTTTGGGGCTGACCTTGGCGCTGAAAAATTCCTTGATATTAAAACTCCAAACTTGCCTACATCACCAGATGCAGTTGTGATTGTAGCGACTCTCCGTGCTCTTAAGATGAACGGTGGAGTGACTAAGGATGCTTTGACTGAAGAAAATGTAGAGGCTGTTCGTGCTGGTTTTGCCAACTTGAAACGCCACGTTGAAAATATCCGTAAGTTTGGCATTCCTGCAGTGGTTGCTATCAATGAATTTATCACCGATACAGCAGCAGAAATTGCTACTTTGAAAGAATTGTGTGCTGAAATTGAGGTGCCAGTTGAGCTTGCGAGTGTATGGGCGAATGGTGCTGACGGTGGAGTTGAACTTGCTGAAACCTTGGTTAAAACCATCGAAACAAGTCCAGCTAACTACACACGCTTGTATGATAATAACCTTTCTGTTGAAGAAAAAATTGAAAAGATTGTTACAGAAATTTATCGCGGTACGAAGGTAAACTTTGAGAAGAAAGCCAAGACACAAATTGCCCAAATCGTGAAAAATGGTTGGGATAAGTTGCCAATTTGTATGGCCAAAACACAATATAGCTTCTCTGATAATCCAAACGCCTTGGGAGCTCCTGAAAACTTTGAAATCACTATTCGTGAAGTGGTTCCAAAATTGGGAGCAGGCTTTATTGTCGCTTTGACTGGGGATGTCATGACCATGCCTGGTCTACCAAAACGTCCAGCTGCTTTAAATATGGATGTGGCTGCTGATGGAACAGCGATCGGCTTGTTCTAATAGACGCCTGATGACAAAAAATAACTTCTGTTCAAAAGAGCAGAAGTTATTTTGTTATGGACTCGTCGAATGTTATGATGCAAGAAGCTGATGACTGGCTTTATGGTAGGTAAACCAAAGTTGAAGGGTCATTGGAACCCAAATGAGAGGCTCGCAAAGAATGACTCCTATATAGCCTGTATGAGGGATAATGAAAAGTACAAAGAGAATTTTTCCTGTTAACTCGATAAAGCTAGAAATCAAAGGGGTCAATTTTCGGCCGATACCTTGGAGGGAATTCCCTAAAATCAAGAGGCATCCTAAGACCGGATAGAAGCAGGAGCTGATTTGAAGATAGAGACTGGCATTTGCGATCAAGTTAAGATTGGTTGATCCAGATATGAGGCTTGTCAAGAAGGGACTTGTAAAGAAGAGGAGGATGGCAACAATGATCGACCAAACGAAGGAGAGAAGACAAGCTTGTTTGACGCCTTTTTGAATGCGTCGGAATTGTTTAGCACCAAAGTTTTGCGAGGTAAAGGTCGTCATACTAGTGGAAATAGCAGCCATTGGCAGAAGGGCAAAGGACATGATCCGACGCGCTGAGATTTGAGCACTTATGATGGTCATTCCAAGCTTATTGATAGCTGATTGTAAGATGACTGTTCCGATAGAGACAATAGAAGACATGAGCCCCATGGTCAATCCCTGACTGATTAAGTCCTGATAGAGCCTTTGATCCCAAACAAAATCGTTGCGATTTGGCAGGAGGAAAGGCACTTTTTTGCGAATATAAAAGAAACAAAGAAGTGCAGAAAAACTTTGCGCAATAATGGTCGCAATCCCAGCGGATTGGACTCCGAGATGGAGTTGGGTAATAAAATAAAGATCAAGAAGAATATTGAGAATGGCGGCGATAATCAAGAAGTAGAGTGCCGCTAAGCTATCGCCAACCGCTCGAAGAAGTCCGGCACAAAGATTATAGGCAAAGGTCACAGCTACACCATTGACAATAGTGGAGATATAGAGATAGGACTGAGCTATAATAGCTGGTGGGGTCCCTAAAAACTGGAGAAGGGGATAAAGACCCACAACACCAATAGATATCACGAAGAGACTGAGAATGCCGCCAATAACAGCAGTTGCTGCGACAGATTTTCGTAATTGGTCATCGTTTTTAGCTCCATAATTTCTCGCGATAATGATGCCCATCCCATTTCCAACACCGACAGCAAATCCAACAATCAAATCAAAAATAGCAGAGGTCGCCCCAACGGCGGCCAATGATTTTTGGCCTAAAAATCGTCCTACAATCATGACATCCGAAGTATTGTAGAGTTGTTGGAAGATATTGGATAAAAGAATAGGAAAGGCAAAACTCAATAGAGCGGGTAAAATAGGACCATCTATGAGGTCCACACGTTGAATTCTTTTCATAGTGCCATTATACCAACTTCAGTAACTAGCGACAAGCATCGGTAGTTGAATCCCCTTACATTTTTTGATATAATCGTGTCAGAAAAGGAGGCCATATGAGCTTAACGAGCCAATTAATCACTGAAACGTTTCCAGATCTGGACAAGGTCGAAAGGCTGAATATCGAAGCATTTCCAGAAGAAGAGCGTGTTCCTTTGTCAGAATTTTTACGCTATACGGACAATGACGATGCCAATTTCTTTGCTTTTTATAACGAGGAAGAATTTGTCGGATTTGCTTTTTCAATCTATAATCAGAAAGCTTTTTATGTCAGTTTCTTTGCCATTATGCCTCATTTAAGAAGCCACGGATATGGTCAAGAAATCATTGAAAAATTGGTTGAATTTTACCAAAGGACCATGATTCTTGAAGTGGAACGTTTAGATGAAGAATGCGACAATATAGAGCAGCGTCAGTCTCGGATGGATTTCTATAAGCGAAATGGATTTAAAACTGCTAATGCCTTTTTAGAATACGACGGACTTAGCTTTGAAATTCTCTATCGAGGCGATCAATTTGATGAAGAGGCTTATCGGGACATCTTCCATAAACTGCAAGCAGAGAATTACTTTGATTTCCGTATTGAATACCGACGCTTTAGTGATCATTAGACATGATATAAAAAAGTTCTCAGCTAATTTGCAGAGAACTTTTTTTGGTTAGTAAATAAAGAAATAGTTCACGATACTCATGATTTGTGAAAAGAACCAAGGCAGAAACAGAAAAGCTAAGAAAGCAGCATGCCATTTCCAATAGAGAGAAACTAGCCCAACCGTTTCTCGGATCCAAGCTGATGGGAGATAATAAAAAGCTGTTTTTGAACCGACACTGCGTCCAGGGATTTTTAATCGTCTCATAAAGACACCAGCCCGAAGAGCGTGAAAGGAATTGGTCACCACAAGGACACTCTTTCCTAGTCCCTGATCTTCAAGAATAGCCTTACTAAATGTCAGATTCTCAAAAGTCGTTCGAGAACGATTCTCAATCAAAATGTCTTCCTGTGGTACACCCTGTTCCATCAGGTAGTTTGCCATAGCTTCCGCCTCTGAGATTAACTCATCAGCACCTTGCCCACCAGAAACAATCAGTTTTGGTCGTCCCTCGAACTGCTCATAGATAGTCTTTGCTTTAGTTAGACGCTGGGCCAAAAGTGGTGGTACTTTATCCCCAATTAGACCGGAGCCAAGGACGATGATAACATCCGGTTCCTTACGGATAGGGAAGTAATTACAAAAGGTCCCATATAAAACATAAGAGAGATAAAGAAAGGTCGAGTAAAAGAGGGCAAAATCAGCCAGATGCATGAAGATATGTTTCCCAGGAAAATAAGGAAGGAAATGAAGCGCCAAGGCTCCGATAATAAAGATACCATAGAGAAGGGAGAGGAGATTGGCCAGTCTTTTACCTTCAAAAGCCATCATTTGACGACCATTAAAAAGAAGAAAAACGGTTGAGAAAAGAATACTGAGTAAAACAAGGATAGCAAGTACGGAAAAAATAATGATAGCAAGTTGCTGGTTAAACCAGAGCTCTGTCCGTACGACCAGTATAAGTGCAGAAATCAGGAGGAAAAGCCCTAAACTTATTGAAAAGAGGTAAGCATTTACTAGTCTTCTGCGGTCGTTCGTAAAGAAAAATAAAAAAATAATAGCTGGAACTAACCAGAATATATATAGAAACATGATTACTCCATGATGTATAATAGTTCAATTATAACACAATTGACTAAAATGTGCTTATGAACTCCACAATCGTTTAATATTGTTGAAGGCCTTAACTGTCACTTGAGAAAATCAATAGATTCAGAAAAAAAGAATTGTCGTGGTGGATAAAAGCTGTTATACTAGATAAGATTGAAAAATGTAAAGGAGAACACATGTTACGAAAAGGTTCCTTAACAGGTTTGCTGTTATTTGGTATTTTCTTCGGTGCAGGGAATTTGATCTTTCCACCTGCGCTAGGTGCCCAGTCGGGTAGTCATTTTTGGCCAGCTATTGCTGGATTTGTCTTATCAGGAGTAGGGATTGCGATTATCACCTTAATTATTGGGACACTCAATCCTAAAGGGTATATCCATGAGATTTCACGAAAAATTGCTCCTTGGTTTGCCATCGTTTATCTGGTAGCCTTGTATCTGTCTATTGGTCCATTCTTTGCTATTCCAAGAACGGCTACCGTTTCATACGAAGTTGGGATTGCCCCCTTGTTAGGAAATGCCAATGGAGGACTTGGTCTCTTCATTTTTACCTTGATCTATTTCTGTTTGGCCTATTTGATTGCCTTGTATCCTTCTAAAATCCTAGATAGTATAGGTCGGATTTTAACACCTGTCTTTGCTATCTTGATTGTTGTACTCGTTGTCCTTGGTGCTCTCAAGTACAGCGGACACGCGCCACAAGTGGCAACAGAAGCCTACCAAGCATCTGCCTTTGGGCAAGGTTTCCTTGAAGGGTATAACACTTTGGATGCTCTTGCTTCAGTAGCCTTTAGCGTCATCGCAGTGACTACTCTTAATCAACTTGGTTTCACCAGCAAAAAAGAGTACATTAAAACCATCTGGATCGTTGGGATCGTTGTAGCCATTGGCTTTAGTATTTTGTATATTGGATTGGGTTATCTTGGAAATCATTTCCCAATTCCAGCAAAAGTAATGGCATCTGATGCCAATAAAGGGGTCTATGTCCTTTCAGAAGCGACCAAGGCTATCTTTGGCCCGGCTGCTCAAATTTTCCTTGCAGGTATGGTGACGGTGACTTGCTTTACCACAACAGCCGGTTTGATCGTGTCAACCGGGGAATTCTTCCATAACACCTTCCCTAAAATTTCTTACAAGGTCTATGCGACAATCTTTACTTTGATTGGTTTTGCGATTGCAAACCTTGGCTTGAGCGCCATTATTGCCTATTCATTACCTGTCTTAATGATTCTTTACCCAATCACCATTACCATTGTGTTGATTGTGATTGTTAATAAATTTGTGGCCCTTTCAAAACCAGGGATGCAATTGACGATTTTTTTGGCCAGCTTGGTCTCTGTTGCCAGTGTTCTGGCAAGTACCTTTAAGATTTCTCTATTAGAAAAGGGAATTGCGTTACTGCCTTTTGCAGCTCAATCTCTTCCATGGTTGGTGCCAGTAGTCATAGGGATTCTTTTATCGTTTGTATTACCCAATAAACAAACTGCAGAAGAATAAGTCATGATAGAAACTCTAAAGTTTTGTACTTTAGAGTTTTTTTGAAACTAGTATCCAATTCCAAATTTTAGTAAAAAAACGTAGCAGAAATTTTTAATTTAAGGAAGGGCATGTTATACTATTTCTAACATATCAATATACGGAGCATTTTATGAATCAAATCGTTTTCTCTTTCACTGTCTTTCTGGCAGGGACTCTCTCCTTTTTCTCTCCCTGTGTCTTTCCTTTGCTCCCGGTCTACATTGGCGTTTTGCTAGGAAGTGATCAGGAAAAATCCGTTCAGATTTTTGGGAAAAAGATACGCTGGCATGGCATCGTTAAGACCTTGTGTTTTATCGCAGGTATTTCTGTTATTTTCCTTATCATAGGTTTCGGAGCTGGCTTATTGGGGCAGGTTATGTATACCAACTGGTTCCGCTACGTTATGGGAGCGCTGATCATTATCCTTGGTCTTCATCAGATGGAAGTCTTTCATTTTCATTTCCTTGAGAAGCAAAAATCAGTAGATTTTGGAGCCAACAAACAGAAGAATGAGTTGTTTTCAGCCTTTCTTCTTGGTC
>JAWGXY010000094.1:0-7420 GCA_032572035.1 Streptococcus parasanguinis | reverse complement strand
ATAGGCAGCGCGTGCATAATAGGTCGAAGCATAGGCATACCCCACAACTTTCCCATCCACTTCTGCGACCAAATAAGGAAATTGAGTCAGCGTTTTTGTGATGCGACTTTCAAATTCCTGGACAGTCGGCACATCAACCTCAAAGGTAATGGCTGTCTCTGTCACATAAGGTTGGTAAATCGCTCGGATAGCTGCTGCATCGCTGAGCTGAACGGGTCGAATCATCATGGTGGCCTCCTAATTAGATTATACCTAGTATACCGATAAGCCTTCTCACTGTCAATGAAGAGAGGCAATGATCTAATAGTTTCATTTTTTGCAAAAGGATTTATATAGAAAAGAGGTTGAGAAATCCAGTCTCAACCTCTTTAGCTTATTCCGCTTTTTTATTTGAAAATTGGCTATTGTAGAGCTCATAGTAGAATCCTTTGTCTGCCAACAAGGATTGGTGATTTCCTTGCTCGATGATTTGGCCATCTTTGAGGACAAGGATTTTATCTGCTTCTTGAATGGTAGACAGGCGGTGAGCAATGACAAAGCTAGTCCGCCCTTTCATCAAATTCTTCATGGCTTTTTGAATCAAGAGTTCTAAACGCGTATCGACAGAAGACGTCGCTTCATCCAAAATCAAGATTTTAGGATCCGCTAGGAGCGCACGCGCAATGGTTAGGAGTTGCTTTTGCCCTAGAGAAATATTGCTAGACTCCTGGTTCATTTCCATATTGTAACCACCAGGGAGTGTCCGGATAAAGTGATCGACATTGGCTGCCTTTGCAGCTTCCACAATTTCTTCATCCGTTGCCTCGAGATTACCAAAGCGAAGGTTTTCTTTGATGGTTCCTTCATATAACCAAGCATCCTGAAGCACCATTCCGAATTGTTTGCGGTAATCTTGGCGAGATAGATGACGAATATCATGACCATCCACCGTAATCGATCCTGCAGTCACATCGTAAAAGCGCATCAGCAGATTAATCAGGGTTGTTTTCCCAGCTCCAGTCGGTCCGACAATGGCCACCATTTCACCTGGTTTGACTTCTAGGTTGAAATCACGAATCAAGGGTTTGTCCGCTACATATTGGAAATCAACGTTTTTAAAGCTAACTTGACCTGTCAAATCTCCAGAGAGGGTTTCTGTCACATCTGACACTTCATCTGGCTCATCCATAACTTGGAAAATCCGGTCTAGAGACGACTTAGCACTTTGTAGCTGACCTGCCAATTGGGTCAAGTTTTGAATCGGTTGGTTGATCTGCCAAACATATTGAACGAAGGCCTGCATATTCCCGACAGTCAAACGCCCTGCTAACACTTGTAAGCCACCAAACAAAGCGATAACGAGATAAGTCAAATCTGAAATTCCATTTAAAATCGGCATCATTAAGCCAGAAATGAAATTAGCCTTGAATCCTACTTTTTGAAGGTGATGGGTAATATCATGAAACTCTTCCTGAGAAGATTTTTCCCGAACGTAGAGCTTAAGTACATTAAATCCTGTTAAATTTTCTTGCACAAAGCCGTTCATTGCTCCCAAAACATCTGCCTGCTCTTTAAAGTAAGGTTGAGATTTTTTCATGATAAATCGAGCACTGAAATAAGTGATCGGAATGGACAAAATGACCACTAGCCCCAGCTGGATGTTTAAGTACAAGACCATGCTGATGACAAAGAGCAAGGTAAAGATAGCATTAACGATTTGTAAGAAGGACTGTTGCAAAGCATTAGAGACAGTTTCGACATCGCTAGTAAAACGTCCTAGCAAATCTCCGAACTGATGCCGGTCAAAATAAGAAACGGGAATGTGATTGATTTTATGAGACAAATCATTTCGCATATCCTGAACAGTCTTTTGAACAGCATTGGTCATGAAATAGTTGGAATAATAAGATCCCAACTCATAGAGGACCCCACGGAATAGATAGAGCGTCATAATGATCGCGATATAGGAGGTGTTAAGACCAGCTCCCGCAAGGCCTTTTGCCATATCCATGAGATTTTTTGTCAACTCAGTAATGGCAAGTCCCAAAACAAAGGGTTCGACAACACTCATGACGACACTTAGAATTTTTAAGAAAATGGACAAGCAAACTTCCAAGCGATAGGCTCTCAAATAGGTCCATAGTCTACTAAAACTGTTTTGTTCTTGTTTCATCTGCTTCTCCTTTCTATTCTTCTGTCAACGATGGACTATCGAGCTGCGAATTGGCAATTTCACGATAGATCTCATTGCTTTCCATCAATTCATCGTGAGTACCTCGACCGACGATCTCCCCTTGGTCCAAGACAATAATTTGATCCGCATCCATAATGGTTCCCACACGTTGCGCTACGATCAAGACAGTCGCATCTCCTGTAACTTCTTTCAGACGTTTCCGCAAAGTGGCATCCGTCTTGTAGTCTAAGGCAGAGAAGGAATCATCAAAAATAAAGACATCTGGATCTTTGACAACGGCACGAGCGATGGATAAGCGTTGTTTTTGACCACCTGAAAGGTTGCTACCACCTTCTACCAAATGCGTATCAAAGCGTTCCTCACGGCTGTCGATAAATTCCTTGGCTTGGGAAATTTCAGCCGCTTGTTCTAGCTCTTGTACAGAGGCATCTTCTTTCCCATAACGAAGGTTCTCAGCAATGGTTCCCGTAAAGAGCAAGGCCTTTTGTGGAATAAAACCAATCTTTTGGCGAAGGGCTTTCAGATTGTAGTCACGGACATCCACACCATCGACCAAAATCTTCCCTAGGGTGACATCATAGAATCGAGGAATCAACTGCACAAGTGAAGATTTCCCAGAACCGGTCGAGCCGATAAAGGCAATGGTTTCGCCAGGTTTGGCTTGAAAGGAAATATTATGGAGAACTGGACTCTCCGTCTCACCTGGATAAGCAAAGGTGACATTGTCAAATTCCAAATAGCCACGAGATGCTGTTTCTGTTACACCATTCTCATTTGGATCGATCGAAATGGGCATGTCCATGATTTCCTTGAGACGCCGGCTAGAAACCGCAGTCCGAGGATACATGGTAAAGAGATTGGCTAAAAAGAGGAAAGATAAGAGCGCGTGGAAGCTATACTCAATAAAGGCAACCAGATCCCCAATTTTCAAACTACCGTCATGAAGAGGATCCAAAGCAAACCAGACAATCGCCACAATCATAGCAATGATGATCTGCACAAATAGAGGTTCTGTCAAACCAGTTAGTTTGAACAATTTATTCGAGTTTTCTGCGTAGACTTCATTTTCAGCCGCAAATTTATCCTCTTGGAATTCTTCGCGGGCAAAGGCACGAATCACACGAAGTCCTGTCAAATTTTCACGCGCAAACTGATTGAGATGGTCCAGTGTCTTTTGTTGCTTCTCAGAAAGTGGACGTGTCTTGACTGCTACATACCAGACAACGACAGCAAGAAATGGTACAGATACTGCTACAATCCATGCTAGAGAAGGACTGGTTGTCAGAATCAATAGAACGCTGGAAACCATCATCAAAGGTGTGATGACGCCCATCTTCAACATAGAATCCGCAAACTGCATCAAAACAAAGGCATCCGAAGTCAAGCGGGTGACCAATGACGATACCCCAATTTGCTCATACTCGCGATGCGAATACTCCTGTAACTTGGCATAGAGGTCATTGCGCATATCGCGCACCATGGTCGTCGTTAGCTGGCCAACCGCGTAAGATAAGATAATCCGACCCACAATCCCTAGCAAAATAATCGCAAACATGACCCAGCCCCAGAAATAAAGCCGATCCACATCACGCGGGTTAATCCCCTCATCAATCATGCGAGCTAGAATCGTTGGCAAGCCTAAATTGACAATAACAAAAAGGACCGCCGAAAATAGATTCAGGGCTAGCCACTTGGGATACTTTTTCAAGTAAGACCAAATATATAGCATAGATGATTCTCCTTTTCCATAAATAATTTCCTTGATCACACAGAAAAGAGGGAGCGAGACGAAATCATTTTCAAAGAAAATCATTCCTGCCCCGGTCCCATCTGTAGTCTCATTCATTATACCAAACCAGCTATAAAAGTAAAGCAAAAGAGCAGGTTTCCCCGCTCTTCAGTCTCTTTATTGCGTGCGTTTGAGTTTAGCATTTTTAAGAATAAGAAGGTTCGCTTGGTCGCTCGAACTTAATTTAGATAAATCAAATGTTAATTCATCACCTTTAATGTTGTATTTCAATTCCATATCACCATAAGAACGTTTTAAGGATTTTTCCTTTTGATCAACTTTTAAATCCAATTTTATTGGTACTTCGTTACCAGCTATCTTCTGAATAATTTTTAATTCCCCTTTTGAATCTTTAATAGTCAATTCAATGGTTACTTTCGCATCTTTCGACACTTCAGATTCAGAATCTTGTCCCAGTAACTGATTAATATTCGTTTCCATTTTGTAGGTCCCGTTATCACTTTTGGCACCGCAAGCTACTAACAGAAAAACTGCAAAAATAGCAACAAAACCTAAAACAAGCCGTTTAATATTTTTCATAATCAATCTCCTAATTTACTTTATAATCAGATTTTACCATTATTTTAATACTAATTCAAGATATTTTAAAAAAAGAAAAGAGCAGGTTTCCCCGCTCTTCAGTCGCTTTATTTTGTACGTTTGAGTTTAGCGTTTTTAAGAATCATAAGATCCCCTTGGTTGCTATTACTTAACTTAGAAAGATCAAATGTCAAATAGTCACCATCGACCTTATATGTAATCTTTTCTCCACTACCATCATTTGACGAGATTGTTTTCTCTTTTTGATTGATTTTGACATCATAAGATCGCTCATTCTTTTGACCAGCGACTTCACCCGCGATGCTGAGGGTTCCTTTAGAATCTTTGATCTTAATAGAAACTTCAAAATTAATAACGTCTCCAATAGACTCTAATTGACTACCTGATAAGCCCTGCTCTTCAAGAATCTTCTTGAGTTCAGTTTTTGTTGGTTTGTAGACATAAGTCCCATTATCACTTTTGGCACCACATGCCACCAAGAGGACTGCTGCAAAAACTGCAACGAAAGCTAAAAGAATACGTTTAATATTTTTCATAATCAATCTCCTAATGTATTTTATAATGAGATTTTACCACTATTTTCATACTGATTCAAGATATTTTAAAGAAGAAAAAGAGCAGATCCCCTCTGCCCTTCTCTTGTATTATTTTGTACGTTTGAATTTAGCGTTTTTGAACATTTCCAAAGCGGCTTCATGACCTGAACTCTTTTCACCAGATAAATCAAAAGTGAACACATCGCCTGAAACTTTGTATTTAACCTTCTCACCTTCACCTGTTTTAGATTGAAGAGTTTTCTTTTGTTGGTCAACTTTCATATCAAATGATTGGTCAGTCTTTTGTCCCATCATTTCACCTTTAATTTTAAGGCTACCTGTTTTGTCTTTAATGGTCACTGAAACTTCCAATTTAACATTGTCGATCAATGCATCTACACTTGAACTTGGAGCACCTTGTTCTTCAAGGATTTCCTTCACTTCAGTTTTTGATGGTTTGTAGACATAAGTCCCGTTATCACTTTTTGCACCACATGCCACCAAGAGGACTGCTGCAAAAACAGCTACTACAGCCAAAAGAATACGTTTAAAGTTTTTCATAACTTCTCCTTTTTAGTTAGATTAACACTATTATATCAACAATTCAGGTACACGGCAATGAAAGTTTATAAATGTCATATTCTTGTAATATTTCTTGTATCAACAAAGAAATAGAATAAGGCGGAATTTAAATCCCGCCATGATTGCTTATTTAACTTTTTTGAACTTAGCAATTTTCATGTAGTTATTAAACATGTCTGTGTCACCCATCAAAGAATTCTTCACATCCTTAATCGTTAACACATTTCCTGAAACTTGATAAGTAATTTCCGCTTTCCCATACTCATTTTCTGAGACAAGAGTTTTAGCTTTTTGGTCTACTTCCAAATCAATCACTTGATTTACATTTTGACCACCTGCATTGGTGTCTACTTTCATCTCACCTTTCTTATCATTGATTGTAATCGAAATAGTGAATGAGTAATTATCACCTATCAAAGATTGAAATTCACTTGGCATAATATCTTTGATCTCATCCTTAGTAGGCTCAAACACGTAAGTCCCATTATCGCTTTTAGCGCCACAAGCTACCAAAAGGACGGCTGCAAAGACAGCTACAACAGCTAACAAAAGACGTTTAAAATTTTTCATCATCTTCTCCTTTATGATATGATTTATAGCCATTATAGCAACAAATTAGCAACATCTCAAGGGAATATAGCAAATGTAACATCATTAAAACTGCACTATTTAGTAGGTTTAGAGAAAATAAAGAGAGCTACACATGTTAGCTTTATAAAAGTCCTCTATTCACATTCTATCATCATTTTTTTCAACGACAAAAAAACCGAGGCCTAAACCTCGGTTTTCGTTTTGATTGGAAACTCTATTATTTAAGAGTAACTGAAGCTCCAGCATCTTCCAATTTACCTTTGATTTCTTCAGCTTCAGCAGCTGCAACACCTTCTTTGATGACACCAGGTGCACCATCAACAAGTTCTTTAGCTTCTTTAAGACCAAGACCAGTGATTTCACGTACAACTTTGATAACGCCGACTTTCTTGTCGCCTGCAGATGTCAATTCGATATCGAATGAATCTTTAGCAGCACCTGCGTCAGCAGCACCAGCTGCAGCAACAGCTACAGGAGCAGCTGCAGTTACACCAAATTCTTCTTCGATAGCTTTTACAAGGTCGTTCAATTCAAGGATTGAAGCTTCTTTAATTTCAGCAATAATGTTTTCAATGTTCAATGCCATTGTTATTTCCTCCAAATAAGTTTTAATTTTATGTTTTATTTTTTTGTAGCTAGGCTACGCTGCGTAGCTTAAGATTAAGCTGCGTCTTCTTTGTTGTCTGCAACCGCTTTGACTGCAAGAGCAACGTTGCGCACTGGCGCTTGAAGTACAGAAAGGAGCATAGAAAGAAGTCCTTCGCGGTTTGGAAGAGTTGCAAGTGCAAGAATCTCTTCTTTAGATGCGACAGCGCCTTCGATTGCACCACCTTTGATTTCAAGTGCTTCAGCGTCTTTTGCAAAATCGTTCAAGATTTTCGCAGGTGCGATAACATCTTCGTTAGAAAATGCTACTGCAGAAGGTCCAACGAATACAGATGCAAGATCTTCAAGACCAGCTTTTTCAGCTGCACGACGCAAGATTGAGTTTTTGATAACTTTAAACTCAACTTCGCTTCCGCGAAGGTTGCGACGGAGAACTGTATCTTGCTCAACTGTCAAACCGCGAGAATCTACAACGACGATTGATGCAGCAGCTTTCATTTTTTCAGCTACTACGTCAACAAGTTCCGCTTTTTTAGCAATAATTGCTTCACTCATTAGTGTGTTCACCTCCGTAATTATTTT
>JAWGXY010000093.1:0-7434 GCA_032572035.1 Streptococcus parasanguinis | reverse complement strand
GATGTGAACTTGTTCATCACCAAATTGTTCAGCAGCTTCTGCTTTGTTTTTACCAGTCAAACCACCGTAGTGACGTTCGTTCAAGCGCCATGATTTTTCAACTGGAACCCACAATTGGTCAGAAGCTTCAAGAGCCAAGTTAGTCGTTTTGATCGCACGTTTCAATACTGAAGTGTAAGCTTGGTCAAATTCGATACCAGCTTCTTTGATCAATTTACCAGCGTCGATCGCTTGTTGTGTACCTTTTTCAGACAAATCAACATCAGCCCAACCAGTGAAAAGGTTAGCTTTGTTCCATTCAGACTCACCGTGGCGAGCAAAAACCAATTTTACCATTAGATGGATCTCCTTTTTATTCTCCGAGGTTTCCCCCGTTTATCTATTTTATTCTACTAGATTTTCAGTAAAAAATCTAGTGGCGACCATAGAAAAGTGCAATTTCTCACAAAAAAGAGCCTGACGGCTCTGGTTTCTCTCACATTAATTTTTCTGACAGTCGGGGCAAATGCCATAGACCGTCATCTGGGTTTTGGTGATCTGGTAGCCACTTTGACTGGCTGCTTCTTCACGAAGATCTGGGACTTCGATATCCACATCTGCGATACGACCACATTTTTCACACACCACATTCAAATGGTCATGCCCCATGAAATCAAAATAGGTCGTGGTATCATTGCGAACCTTGATCTCAGAAACAACCCCCTCATCAATCAAAACCTTGATATTGTTGTAGACAGTTGCTAGACTCATGCTTGGAAACTGAGGCAATAAATCGCGATAGATCTTCTCAGCGCTTGGATGTTCATGACTCGCCACTAAATAGGAAAGAACTGCTCTGCGGGTATCAGTAATCCGAATACCCTTGGCACGCAAATTTTGCAAGACTTCTTCCACGCGCTCTTCTTCATGACGATGCAATGCGTTCACTATGATCCCCCCTTTCCAATATGATTTAATCGATTCGTTACCCCTATTATAGCATGTTTCAAAATAAATCACTATTTAGAATGCTTTTAATTAAAAAAAATGTCCAGTGGACATTTTTTTCATGAGCCTGAAAACCGAAATGCGAGTTCATGTCCAGT
Organism: Streptococcus parasanguinis; assembly: GCA_032572035.1. Lineage (GTDB taxonomy): Bacteria > Bacillota > Bacilli > Lactobacillales > Streptococcaceae > Streptococcus > Streptococcus parasanguinis_AB. Next base: position 6,349 of record JAWGXY010000093.1, on the reverse strand, counting down.
GGACACTGATTCACGAGCATGAAATAGATTCATCTACTCTCAGCCGATCCAACTGGTCATCCAGCGCACGGTTCCTAGGATCATTTTGACCACGAGGATCATAAAGCAAAATTCCAGTACGAACCACAGCCCTTTCAATAGATACAAAATAGGTCGGATAAACAACAAGGCAAAGAGTCCTAAAATGAATCGCATGGTCTTTTCTCTCTTTCTTTTTTCCTATTATACCCTTATCCTATAGAGCTGTCCAACAAAAAAACCATCCTAGAAATCTAGGATGGCTTTTCAAAATGCAATTATTTAACTGCTTCTTTAAGAGCTTTACCAGCTTTGAATGCTGGAACTTTAGAAGCTGCGATTTTGATTTCTTTACCAGTTTGTGGGTTGCGACCTTTACGAGCTGCACGTTCACGAACTTCGAAGTTACCGAAACCGATCAATTGAACTTTTTCACCTTTTGAAAGGTATTCTGAAACTGCTGCGAATACAGCATCAACAGCTGCTGCTGAATCTTTTTTAGTCAATTCTGTAGCTTCTGCCACTTTTGCGATCAAATCTTGTTTGTTAGCCATTTAACAAATCCTCCAAATTTTTTTAGGCTTTACGCCTTAACAGTACTATAATATCTAAAAAAAGCCTTTAGGTCAAGTACTAAACCTGTTTTTTCAAACATTTATTCAGCTTATTCGTAGCGCACCAAAACTGCAAATGCATTCTCACCTGTATGGGTTTGAATAATCGATCCAGTTTCGAGAACTGGGATAGCATTTTCAACGAACGATTGCAACTGAGCCTTCATTTCATTGGCCCACTCTGGTGCCCCTGCGTAAGAAATCCCGATCTCAGCCACCTTACTATGGGAAAGATTCTCTACCAATTCATCCAACCATTTCTTAAAGGTCTTGTTACCGCGCCCTTTGACGATTGGTTCTAACTGATGGTCCTTCATTTGCATCACGACACGGATATTGAGAAGGGAGCTCAAAAGTCCTGTAACACGGCCAATGCGCCCACCTTTAACCAGATTTTCCAAGGTAGAAACACCGATATACAACTCTGTCTTTTCTTTGACTTCTTCGATGCGAGCCAAGACAGTGTCTAAATCAGCTCCGTCTTTGGCCAACTTGGCTGCCTCAACCACCTGGAACTTCATGGCTTGGTCTGTAAAGCCACTATCAATCACAGTAACATCTGCTCCTGACAAGGTTGCCCCTTGGCGAGCCGCCTCTACGGTTCCTGACAAGGCATGAGACATATGAATTGAAACGATATGAGCTCCGTCTGCTGCTAACTTTTCATACACCTCCGCAAAGACTCCAACGGGTGGTTGGCTGGTCTTTGGAAGATTTTTGCTAGACTGCATTAAGCGCAAGAAGTCCCCTTCGCCCAACTCACTGTCGGAATAAAGGACTCCATCCACCATAACAGAAAGTGGCACAATGGTGATGCCATATTCTTCAACCACTTCAGGCTCAATTGTAATAGATGAGTCTGTAACTATTTTAATATTTGCCATATATTTCTATACTCTTCCTAAGAATGTTCTGCTTTCATTATATCAAAAAACACGGGGTTTTGCAGTGAAAGATATCCATTCCTGCTTCCTCAGTCGTCTGCGGCAGAAAAACCTGTATTGTGAAGGACATGGTCTTGGACAATACCTTGATCATCCAAGAGCAATCCATGGAGGACTCCTCCAAAGACAGCGCCCCCATCGACGCCCATTTTTTGATCTGAAATCCAAAGATTTTCGGTACCGACTGGCTCATTGAGCAGTCCATAGACCGGTGTATGACCAAAGACGATCCATTTGCCTGTCTGATTCTCCGCTTCATGGAATGGTTTTCGGATCCAGACCTTTTGGTAGTCACTGGTTTCCCGCCAATTTTCAAGGGTAAAATCCACACCGGCATGGACAAAATAATAGCTCTCTGTCTCATAGTCAAAGGGCAAACTGCGGATGAAGGCCACCAATTCAGGAACAGTGCTCTCTACTGCTTGTGCATCTGCAACCCCATCTACAGGAGCATCGAGCGGGCGTCCCAATAGAGAATTAATGGTCGTATCGCCACCATTTCTTCGGTAGTGGTCATAACGTTCTTCTGGATTGTCCAACCAAGCTAAAAACATATACTCGTGGTTTCCGGAAAGGCAAACAGCTTCGTGATGGTCTACGTAGTCTTTTACAATCTCAATCGATCGCTTGCTGTTTTCACCTCGATCTATCAAATCTCCTAAAAAGACCAATTGAGCTTTTCCGTCCCACTCTGTCATGAGCTCTTCTAGCATTTGTGCTTTCCCGTGAATATCTCCGACTACAAAGTATGTTGACATGGTTATAAACCTTCTTTCTCTTAACTCTTGAGAAGTTGCTCTGCCTGTTGACGGGCAGCTTCCGTTAGATCCTCTCCTGCAAGCATCTTGGCAATTTCTTCGATTCGTTCTTCTCTATTGAGCAAGCGCACAGTTGATACGGTAGAGTGTGCATCACTGATCTTTTCAATATAGAATTGATAATCTGCTGCTGCGATGACTTGAGGTAGGTGCGAAATAGCAAGCACTTGGCCATTTTGACCAATCTTATGAATTTTCGCTGCGATCGCTTGGGCCACGCGCCCAGAAACTCCTGTGTCCACCTCATCAAAGACGATACTGGTTTTTCCTTCTTTTCGAGAAAAAGCAGACTTAATGGCCAACATCAAGCGTGACAATTCTCCGCCGGACGCTACCTTGACCAGCGGTTTAAAGTCCTCACCTGGGTTAGTCGATATGTAAAATTCAACAGCTTCATTTCCTTCACGATTAAACTTAGCTTTGCTGAAGCGCACTTGGAAGCGCGCCTTGTCCATGTAAAGGTCCGCTAATTCTTGCTGGATTTCATTTTCTAAAGCTTGGGCCAAGGCATGCCGCTGATCACTCAAATCTTGAGCCAAGGATACCAAACTCTTTTCCAAACGTTTGAGTTCTTTTTCTAATTCCTCAGATGAGAGGTCACTTCCGGTGAGGAGACTATATTCTTTAGTAATTTGCGCCAGGTATTCCAAGACATCCTTGACTTTGCCACCATACTTTCGTGTGATGGAATGAATCAAATCCAAGCGCGACTCCACCTGCATGAGACGATTGCCATCAAACTCCAGACCATCGACCACATCTTCTAAGCGTTTGGTAATGTCCTCAAGAGCATAGAAGGTTTCCGCCAGCTGGCCTGAGAGCTCTTTGTAGCTAGTATCATATTCTTCGATACTTTCCAAATCATTCATGGCTGACCGAACATTGGCCAGGCTCGAGAATTCTTCTGCATCCAGCATGGTATAGGCATTGGTTAGGGTATCTGCGATCATCTTGTGATTGAGCAGGCGTTGGCGCTCTTGCTCCAGACGCACATCCTCCTCCACTTCCAAGGCAGCTGCCTCAATCTCCGCAATTTGAAACTCCAACATCTCAATACGGGCCTTGTTTTCCTGCTGGTTGCGCTGGAGTTCCACCACTTGTTTGCGCAGACGTTTGTAATCTTCAAAGGTCTGACGATAAGCGGCTTTCGTTTGGAAAAAGGCTGCGTCTCCAAATTCATCTAGCATAGTGATATGCAATTGGGGCCGCATCAGTTCTTCCTGATCATGCTGGCCATGGATGTCCACCAAATGTTGACCGACTGCTTTTAAGACCGATAAATTCACCATTTGGCCATTGATCCGGCTGACACTTCGTCCATTTTGCAGGATCTCTCGGCGGATGATCAATTCATCCGTCCACTCTAATCCTTGTTCTTCAAAGAGCGCTGTCAAGTGGCGATTGCTCTCAACAGCAAAGAGCCCTTCGATTTCCGCTTTTGGGGCTCCATGTCGAATGACATCCGTCGTTGCACGGCTTCCCAGCATCATGTTCATAGCATCGATAATGATGGATTTCCCTGCACCTGTTTCCCCTGTCAGTACCGTCATTCCCTTTTCAAAATTTAAGGAAATCTCTTCGATAATGGCAAAGTTCTTAATCGAAATTTCTAATAGCATAGGCTCTTACCACCCAAAGATTGATTTGAGGATATTCTCTGCTTCAGGTGCGGAATAGGCGATCAGTAAGATCGTATCATCATCTGCAACAATACTAAAGATATGCTCCTTATAAATCTCCCGCAAGCGACGTTTGACTAAAGGCGCTGTCCCTGGAACCATGGTGAAATTGACATATTCTCCCATGCGACGATGAGACAAAATATTGCTTTCGATCATCCCGATCCCTTGGTGGTGCTTACGTGGCAATTCATAGACATAGGTCATATCTTTCAGAGGGCGTTTTACGATGCCCAATTCTTTGATATCCCGTGATACCGTCGCTTGGGTTGCTGAGATGCCTTCTTCTTTCAAATGTTCGACGATCTCTTCTTGGGTCCCCACTTCATGATCGCGAATGAAGCGGCGAATTTTTTCTAATCTGATATTCTTACTCTTCATGTTTAAATTCCTTGTGTGCCAGCTCCACAACAGCCTCCAGCTGCTCATAAGTTGGCTTTGTTTTCTCTTCTTTTTTTTCTAGATACATCAAAAATTCGATGTTGCCATGGCCTCCTTGGATAGGGGAATAATCCACTCCCATTACCGCAAAGCCATGTATCCCTGCAAATGCAGCGACCTTTTCAAGGACGGCTAAATGAATCTTAGGATCCTTAATGATCCCATTTTTCCCGATCTGTTCGCGTCCTGCCTCAAACTGAGGTTTCACCAAGGCTACGACTTGTCCATTTTCTGCCAAAATCCGGTGAAGGGCTGGCAGAATCAAGTCCAAGGAAATAAAGCTGACATCGATACTCGCAAAGCTCGGTGTCGCTTCAAAATCATCTGGCTCGGCATAGCGGAAATTGAACTGTTCCATCGAGACCACTCGAGGATCATTGCGCAATTTCCAGGCCAACTGATTGGTCCCGACATCCACCGAAAAGACCTGGCTGGCTCCGTTTTGCAGCATGACATCTGTAAAGCCACCTGTAGAAGCTCCGATATCAATGGCAATTTTACCCTCTAAAGATAAACCAAATTGGTTCAGTGCTTTTTCTAATTTAAGACCGCCCCGGCTGACATATTTGAGCTTTTCACCCTTTAATTTCAACTCGGTTGCTTCATCAATTTTTTCACCCGGTTTATCGAAGCGCTCACCATTGATAACGGCAACGACAAGACCTGCCATCACCCCTCTTTTGGCTTGTTCGCGGGTATCAAATAGGCCCTGTTTATAGGCTAATACATCCACTCTTTCCTTAGCCATCTATTCGTAATCCTTCTATTAATTTCTTGATCGCTTGCGGATCAAAGTCACAAGCAGCTGTAATCTGATCCAACAAGTCCTCGCAAGCGTCTAATTCACTTGTCAGTAAAGCTTTTGATTCTTCCAATCCCAACAGGGCTGGATAGGTCGATTTCTCAGCTACTAAGTCCTTTTGAGGAGTCTTCCCCAAAGCTTCAAAATCAGCGACCAAATCCAAAATATCATCCCGTACTTGAAAAGCCAGGCCTAATGTTTTCCCGATTTTTTCTAAGAGCTGAGCAATGTCTGCTTGCAACTCTAAAATCAAACCTGCTGCGATGAAAGGATAGGCAAGGAGGCATCCTGTCTTATTGGCATGGATGGTCTGCAACTCTGCTAGCGTGAGCTGTTTGTGCTCCCCTTCCATGTCAAGGACTTGGCCAGCTACCATTCCACGACTACCGGAAGCATCTGACAATTCAAGAATCAAAGAGACCTTGACCGCATCAGGAAGGGCACTCGCAGCAATCATTCCAAAGGGATCGAGGAAAAGTGCATCTCCTGCTAAAATCGCCAAGTCTTCTCCAAATTTCTTGTGGTTGGTCAATTGCCCCCGACGGTAATCGTCATTGTCCATGGCCGGTAGATCATCATGGATAAGGCTTCCTGTGTGGATCATCTCCAAAGCCCCTGCCACTTGAAAATGAGCCTCTGTCAACTCCTGTCCGAAGGCTTCTAACAATTCTAGAAGAAGCATTGGGCGTAGGCGTTTTCCACCTGCTTGGATCGAATAAAGGACCGACTCCACTAAATGGGGGGCGATGGATGTTTCCTCATAAAAAGAGCGAATCGCTTGCTCTACTCTATTTCGTTTTTCTTCTTGTCTCATGCTAGATCCGCTTCAGTACCATCTGCTTGCATGACCTTGACCAAGGTTTTCTCTGCTTGATCCAAGGTATCTTGCAATTCTTTTGACAACTTCATTCCTTTTTGGAATTCTGTAATCGCTTCTTCAAGAGCCACATCACCACTCTCCAATTTTTGGACGATGGCTTCCAAATCTGCTAAATTTTCTTCAAATTTCTTTTCTTTCGACATGTTTTACCTC
>JAWGXY010000092.1:0-7526 GCA_032572035.1 Streptococcus parasanguinis | reverse complement strand
CGGTCTGAAGAGGAACACCGTCTGGATGGATAGGGTAAAGCCCTTGATGATTGATCTGAAAGACATGGTCATTGATCGGCTGGGTGAAGTTTCCAGATAGGTTGAAATAGCTGTGGTTGGTCGGGTTGACCAAGGTATCTTGATCCGTTTCTACCCGATAGGCAATCTCAAGTTCACCATCTTCCGTCAAACCATAGGTTACCCAGATCTTGAGATTTCCAGGGAAACCGCCGGTACCATCTGCACGCTCTGTATACAGAGTGATTTCCTGATCCGTTACCGACTCAACGCTAAACAAGGCACTGTCCCAGCCCGTCGGTCCACTGTGGTTGCAGTTAGCACCGTTATTGGCTTCCAAGTGATAGGTTTGACCATTGAGTTCAAAACTTGCCCCTGCAATCCGGCCTGCTACCGGGCCAATACTAGCCCCATATTTAGGGCTATTGCCCACATAGTCCTCAAAGCGATCAAAGCCTAGAATAATATTCGTAAACTGATCTTCTTTATCAGGTGTCACATATTCTAAAATCGTCGCCCCATAGGTCATGATAGATAATTGGTAGCCCTTATCATTTTCGAGGCGATAAGCCCGAACCTCTTGATTCTGCCATTCCCCAAACACGCTTTCTTGATACTGTTTCACAAACCTTCTCCTCTCACTGTTTTTCTCCATTGTATCAGTTTCACAAGAAGAAACACTCCACTTTTTATAGAAAATTAGTGGCTATTCTTTATGAAATGGATGAATGATCACCCCTTGAACAACCCGATTGACGGTACCAGTTGGTGAAGGTGTATCTGGGCGATTTTGCACCTTGAGTGAAGTCAAAAGAGAAATCAATTGACCATAGATAATGTATGGGAAGGCACGGTAGATATCTAGGGAGTCTGCTGATGCTTCCACCAACACTTCCCGTACATGCTCAATCCCTGCAGCTTGATCGGTCCAAAGGACAACTTGACGGGCAATTTGATCCCCTGCAACTTCTCGAACCAAGTCCAGATCATACTGTCGGGTATAAGGATCAATGGATCCAAAGACCAAGACGAGGGTCTGATCATTGATGAGGGATTTCGGACCGTGACGGAATCCGACAGGACTCTCATACATGGTTGCGATTTTGCCTGCTGTTAATTCCAAAATCTTGAGTTGGGCTTCATGGGCTAGACCAAAGAAAGGTCCTGCCCCCAGATAGATCACGCGCTCGAAGTCCAGATCGACCACTTCCTTGACCGCACGGTCCTTCTCCAAGATTTGCTCAGATAGATGAACCAGCTCTGCTACTCGTTTTTCCTTGATCTCTTCCTCGCTTGGATCAAAGACCAAGAGAGCTGTCAAAAGCATAGAGGTAAAGCTAGAGGTCATCGCAAAGCCAGCATCGTTGGTTTCTTTTGGTTGGAGAAGCAAGAGATTGCGCTCATCCCCGTGGGCTTGCTGGGCCAGTTTTCCTTCTTCGGCACAGGTAATGGTGATCTGATAAAGTTCATCGACCAAGCCTTGGGCCAACTGCACGGTTGCGACACTTTCTGGCGAATTGCCACTCCGGGCAAAAGATACTAAAATCGTCGGAACCTCTTTTTTCAAATAGGTTTGAGGATGAGCTACGATATCCGTCGTCGCAATGGATTGAAAATTCCAGTGGCGTTCATCGTGCACTTCCTGCAAGTAAGGAACCAAGGTATCCCCCACATATGCTGAGGTTCCTGCCCCTGTCAAGATGACCTTGATATAGTCATGCTCTTGCCCAATCTTTTCTAAGAAAGCTTTGATTTCCGCTTTTCTTTCTTGGTACAAGCGAGCCGTTTCTTTCCAAACACTTGGTTGTTGGTAAATCTCACGTGTTGTGATCTCTGCTCCTAGCTCCTGCAAGTCTTCTTTTGTATAGTCTAACATAGAACCTGTTGTTCCTTTCTACAATCTAACGTTGATAAATGGGAAAGGAGCCTGAGATGATGCTCCCAGACTCCCATACCAACCTACTCATCTTCATCATCATCAAGGTTTGACAAGAGGTCATTGACCTTGACAATACTTTCTTTTGCACGTTCAGGGTAGTCCCCTTCATTACCAGTCAGGCTACTATTGATGAATTCGATAACCATCGGAAGATTCATCCCTGCGTATAAGTCAATCGCACGTCCTTCAAGGATCAAGCGGCTCACGGTGTTGCAAGGAGTTCCTCCCAAGAGATCGGCAAATACAATATAGTCTTCTAGACCTTGGACTGTTGCTTCGAATTTAGCAGTAAAGTCTTCTGGTCCTTCTTCTGGTAAGAGTGCAACCGTATGGATGGATTCTTGTGGTCCCATAATCATCTCTGTGCTCGCTTTGAGCTCTTCACAAAAGCGACCATGGCTGACCAATACTAACTCTTTTGCCATACCTTACTCCATTATGCCATTCCAAAGAAGAAGTGGCCAAATGCTGAGAATGCGATTGCTGCAAGGATGATGAGCAAGATAGCTTTTGTAGAGTTCATACCCTTACGTCCAAGCAACCAGTAGATTACACCTGTGATGATTGCTGGTACCAAACGTGGGAAGATAAGGTTGAGCATATCTTGAATTTCAATCGCTTTGTCCCCAATGTGTGGAGTCCAAGAAACTTCAACACCAATCATGCTGGCAATCAAGGCGCCAACCATGAAGATACCCAGAACGGCAGCTGCGTCGATCAAAGCTGTCAAGGTACTTTGCATGTTGTTGATGAGGTTAACCCCTTCTTTATAGGCAAATTCCAACTGTTTCCAACGGAAAATGTCATAAGCAACTGCCACAGCGATCCACAAGAAGATACCGGCTGGGTTTCCTGCAATAGCCAAAGTTGCTGCGATTGAACCCATAATAGCTGGTACCAATGATCCAAAGATTGAGTCCCCAAGAGGAGCGAATGGTCCCATGAGACCTGTCTTGATCCCGTTCACCGCATCTTTTGATTTGACACCATCTTTTTCTTCCAAAGCAAGGTCAAAACCAGTGATAATGGTGTGGAAGAATGGTGAAGTATTGAAGAATTGCGTATGCAATTTCATCATTTCTTTCAATTCTGGAGTGCCATCACCATACATTTTACGCAACTGAGGTAAAAGCATATAAAGGTAACCAGAAGCCTGCATCCGTTCGTAGTTCCAACCCAATTGGAAGGTGAAGAGGCTACGTTTGTTGATTTGTTTAAAATCTTCTTTTGTTAGTTTGTAATTAGAATTCGTCATCTTCAATTTCCCCGCTTTCTACATTGCTTGCTGGAGCAGCTACGACTGTACGTTGGCTGTTTTTGAAGTGTTGCACTGCAAGGAAGATACCGATAATGGCAATACCAATCATAGATACACTCTTGAAGTTGTTAACAAAAGTAATAGCTTGTTCTTTTGGAAGTTTAGCGAACACATCAGAACCAACAATGCTAGACACTGCAGCACCAAGGCTTTGAACATTGCTATAAAGCACTGTCAACATTGCTGTTAAGCCAAAACCAAGTGCAAGATAGTGAAGGTTACGACGAACAGGAAGGTAACGAAGCAAGATCGCAAATCCAAGACCTGGAAGCATTTGACCTGCGAGTTTCAGACCGTTTGCCAACCATTGTACATTAGCAAGACCTGTAACAACAGTTTCTACGAAAGAACCACCAAAGGCAAGCGCGAAGAAGACTGGAAGGGCACGAGAAAGAGCCCAAGGAACAGCACCAAGAAGGTAGTTGCGTTCAATTCCTTTATAGTCGTAACGTTCGATCGCAGCATCTACACGGTGAGCGAAGTAAGTTGTAGTCATACGACCAAGAATATCAAAGTAGGTCAACAAAGTTGCTACCGGCACAGCGATTGTAGCAATAGCAATCTCTGGATCAATCCCTTTTGCTACTGAGAAGGCAGTCGCAAGAACGGCACCAGATGTTGCGTCAATACGAGAAGCTCCACCGAAAGTACCTACACCGAGCACTGTCAATTGAAGAGAAGCTCCGATAAATAGACCTGTCTTTAAATCCCCCATGACAAGTCCTGTAATGAAACCAGCAAAGACTGGTGAGCCTGCTGATGAAACAATCGTCAACTCATCACAGATTTGATAAGCTGAGTACAAAGTAAGTAGTAAAATTTGCCACCATTGTATCATGACAATTTCCTCCTAAAAATTTTCTTTTACTTTAATAACTTCATAAAGTCTTCTGCAGTGTCGTTTGGCACCATCTGAGACGTAATCTTCACACCTTTTTCGTGGATCTTGTTGAAGTCTTCCACGTCCGCGTCCACCACATTGATCGAGCGGGTAATCGCGCGTGTCTCATCGGATTGAGACATATTGCCGACATTCAGCGTTTCAAGCTGAACGCCTGCTTCGATCAAACGAAGGAAACGATCTGGTTTGCGAGCTACGATAAAGAGTCGTTGGCTATCATATTTTCCAGCCAAGATATTTTCCGCAGCCTTTGCGACTGGCAAGATACTGAGCTTAACACCAGGTGGTGTCGCTAGTTTCAAGCCACTTTTTTCAATATCATTTTGAGCGACTTCATCATCGATCACCATGATACGTGAAACATTTAGTTTGGTAGTCCAAAGATTGGCTACCTGCCCGTGGATCAAACGTCCATCGATACGGCATCCTACAATAGTCATAAGTTTTCCCCCTTTACTTCTTTGAATGTAGGTTGTTGAACAAGTTGAAGTGTCTCTTGGTAACGCCCTTCTGTCTCAAAGACGATCAGGCTATTGGCTCCTTCTTTGAGGAAACCATGAGGCACATAAAGTGAAGTGGTCGGTCCGACCTCCCAGAAGCGACCAAGGTTATGGCCGTTGACAAAGACGACCCCTTTCCCAAATCCTGTCATATCCAGATAAGTGTCAAGGTTGTGGTCCAGCTGAAAATCATATCGGTAAAAGGCTGGAGCACCTGCCTGCCATTCCTTTGAAAAATCGAGCTGACTGAGATCTTGTAAATCCAGTGGGTACTGCTTCCAATGAAGGTGGAAGTGCAAATCCACACAGACACCTGTGCGAATGCCCTTGTGCTGGCTATCAGCTAAGAGCTTGTGACCATAGTTGACACGGCCCATATTCTCAAGCAAGATTTTTAAATTCGTAACCGCTTTCTTTTTTCCTTTGATAAAAAGATCTTCACCGATCTCTGTTTGGTATTGTGTTGCTACATGTTGATCATCCAGGTAAATTTGTACCCGATCCCGACCATCAATGATGCGCAATTTTTCTTCTTCCGCATCCAACTCAAGGTCTGTCTCATATAGTAGATAACCTGTGGTTTGCCCCAACTCTTCCATCTTTTCAGGATAAAGGCTGGTCTCGACTTGAGCCAAATTATCCAGATTCCCAAAAAGACTAGTCTTGGCTGCCAATTGCAAGGTTTGTTCTGGCAAACACTCTTTGATGAGTGGTTCTTGCTGTGGGTATTCCGGATAATAGGTCGCCATCATTTTTTGAATAGCATAATACTTCTCCGTCGGATTGCCCTGCTCATTGAGCAAAGCCCCATAGTCATAGGACGTCACCTGTGGCAAGTCTAGCGTTCCCCGAGCTGAGCAACCATTCATGAAGCCGAAATTGGTTCCGCCATGAAACATATAGAGGTTGATGGAACCAAGCTCCAAGACCTCATGGACAGCTTCTGCCAACTCCTCTGGGTCCCTTTGAATCACGGGTTCCTTCCAGCGGGTAAACCAGCCATCCCAGAATTCCATACACATCAAGGGCCATTTCTTGCCGTATTCGTCAAAGAATTCTTTCATCTGACCAAAGTTATAGGCTGCTTTGGAACCGAAGTTTCCTGTCACGAAGAGGTCTTCTTCGATCAAGGTTCCTGCTCTTAGCGTTGCTCGCCATGGACCATCTGATGTAAAGAGAGGACAGGTCACGCCTTTTCCCTTCATCAAATCCCGAATGGCACGAAGATAATCCTTATCTTCTCCATAAGAGCCGTACTCATTTTCCACCTGCATCATAAGGATTGGACCACCCCGATCCACTTGGTAGGGTGTCAACAACCCAAGCAAGCGATCATAATAACGATCCACCGCTTCGATAAAGGCTGGGTCTGATGAGCGGATTCGCAGGTCTTCTTCTAAGAGCCAAGCTGGCAATCCACCAAATTCCCACTCTGCACAGATAAAGGGCGACGGCCTTACAATCATGTAAAGTCCTAGGGACTGGGCTGTTTGAATGAAACGCTCTAGATCCAATCGGCCACTAAAGTCAAACTGCCCTTTGCGGGGTTCATGCGCATTCCAAGGAACATAGGTCTCAACCGTGTTAAAACCCAAAGCTTTTAGATTATACAAGGAATGATACCAGTCTGCTGGGTCAATACGGAAATAATGGATTGCTCCGGATAAAATCTTAAAGGGTTGACCTTTTAAATAGAAAGCATCGCGAATCTCAAAAACTCCCATAAACGCCCCCCTTTCTTATATGTAACCCTTTTCATTTATTAATATAATAAATTATTTAAAAAATGTCAACACTTTTATAAAAAATATGTTAAAATAGGGTTAAATAAGAGAAATCTAAAGAGAGGTAGCACTATGGCAATTCCAAAGTACCAACACATCAAAGATGAATTGAAGCAGCAAATTATCTCCGGAAAATTTGAAAATGGAGATAAATTTTATACTGAAGCTGAACTCATTAAAATTTATGATGTCAGCTCTATCACCGTTGTCCGTGCTTTGAACGACCTCGCTGCTGATGGTTACATTGTCCGCCAGCAAGGAAAAGGAACCTTTGTTTCTCGTGCTCGAAAACACAAACTGGTTGAATTTTCAGATGTTGAAACCTTCCCAATCCAAAAGGCCAAAGTCAAAGTTCTCTCTATTAAACGTGGAAATACCTTAAGCATCCTAGACAAACTAGGCCTCAACCCAACGCAATTCTACTATAAGATCGAACGGACTCGCCAGACAGGGGATGATACCTATATCTTCCACCAAACCTATGTTCCTGAACAATACATCAATCCAAACTATCCAAATTTGGAATACTACAGCTCTATCTATGATCGCTTCAAAGAAGACTACCACATTCATATGAATGACGAGCACTTCGAAGAAGTCAACGAAATCGTCTTTCCTACACCAAGCAAGGTTGCTAAAGTATTGAAGATCGACGAAAATTTCCCAACGGTCAAACAAGTGAAGACGACCAAGCTAGAAGCGACTGGCCAAATCCTTGAATACACGGAAACCTATAAACGCGGTGACTACTACAAGATTAAATTTATCTCCTGTGACCGCGATCACTAAGAACCAAAAAGACTGAGACATCTCGGTCTTTTTTATAGCTCCAGTATAGCATGTTGAAAACGATTTCTAAAGACCTCTTTAAAAATATATATAATTAGTGATAGTTTAGCTATAAAAAGTTTAAAAAGGGAGTGGGAAAGAACTCCGACTAGTTAAAAAGAGTTCGTCTTCCCCACCCCCGCACAGTTGAGTAGGGCTGTAAAAGCTGATGAAATCAGCGTAGTAGAGCCCACTCAACCACTGCGTCTTGCTCGACAATCCAAAAATAATTGAGAGG
>JAWGXY010000091.1:0-7548 GCA_032572035.1 Streptococcus parasanguinis | reverse complement strand
AGCAGCAGCTAGCACGATGGCATCACATTCACCTTCTTGTAATTTTCGAATTCTAGAATCAATATTTCCACGTAAGGGTTTGAATTGAAGATCATTTCTTAAACTTTGTAGTTGCACCTGACGACGAATACTACTGGTCCCTACAACGGCTCCTTGAGGAAGAGTGGCCAAGGTCATCCCTTCTTCTCTAAAAATCAGACAGTCTCTGACATCTTCTCTCTCCGGTATAGCTCCAATGGTACAGCCATCCACAAGAATAGAAGGAACATCTTTTAAACTATGGATCGCTATATCAATGTCTTTATTCAAGAGAGCCTGTTCAATTTCCTTTACAAAAACGCCTTTTCCCCCAATGGTTTGAAGAGATACGTGTACTAAACGATCTCCCTGAGTTTTATAAGGGACCAATTCAAAGTCAACCTCAGGATGGCATTCTTTTAAGCGCTCTACCACCATTTTGGTCTGGGTCATGGCTAACTGGCTTTTTCTTGTTCCAACTTTAATGCTTCTCATGGTTTACTCCCTTTCCACTATGAAGATCGAAGATTTTTGCAATCAAGGCAATATCATATTCTGAATTTTCGCCAACAGACATTTCTTTTAATTGCAATAAAGGTTCCTTCAGGATCTGATTAATGATGCTCTTCATATGCTTGGAAATTTGTTTCTTTTCCCGTTCGGTGAGATCTGGTAGTTTGCGCAACAAACTCTCCATAGCCGATTCTTGAGCCTGAATGGCTTTTTCTCGAATTTCTTGAATCAGAGGTATAATGCCCAGTTGCTGCTTCCATTCTTCAAAACTCACTAGTTCACTGGAGATTTCTGCTTCGATATCCTTTGCAATTTCATTTCTTTCTTCAAAGAAAGCTTGCAATTCACTGGTGATATTTTCAATATTGTGAATGGTTATAGAAGAATTAGGATGACAAGTCCGAGGCAAACATAAGTCAAAAACGATAGCTCCTGCTTTTACCATATCAGGATAGAGGATATAGCCTTCTGACTTAATGGCTGTGAAAATAATATCCGCATCCTTTACAGCCTCAGCTAAATCATCCCATGAATAGGCCTGAATACGATCTTCCGTTAAATAAGGATTGGCCTTTGATAAGGTACGGTTAACCAAGCGGATAGACTGAAAAGGACGTTGTAAGACATATTTCGTCACCAATTGGCCAATTTCCCCTAAGCCAATGACAGTGATCTTTGTATTTTCATAATCAAGGTCTTCCCTATCCAACATTTGTAAAGAAGTCAACCCAATAGACATGGGGCGGGCATTGATTCGATAGACATCATGCATCCTTTTTGCAAAGGTCACTGCTTGTCGAAAAGCTTGATTAAGTACAATCCCAGTAGTTCCAGTTTCTTGTGCAGTTAAAAAGGCCTGCTTTAATTGCCCAAGAACTTGGGTTTCACCAACTATCTTGGAATCTAAACCAATAGATACCCGAAATAAATGTTCTAAGGCCTCATTTCCTTCTTTAAACGTAAGATAAGGCTCCAATTCTTCAATATCTATCTGAAACCAATCCGCTAGAAAGTGTTTGGAATAATAGCGACCAGTATGTAACTGATCAACAACCAAGTACAACTCTGTCCGGTTGCAGGTTGAAAGGATGACATCCTCCAGAATACTTTTTTCTGCTTTTAATTTTTTGAGCGCAGCAATTTTTTCCTCATCAGAAAAATGTACACGCTCTAAAACTGATAAGGGTGCTACACGATGTGTGACACCAACATATAATAAATACATTCTATCCACCTCGTTCTTATAATTGATCTAAAAGTTGTTCGATCTTTTTTCTAACTTCTTTTGAGCGCGATGGAGATAAACCATTGGTAGAAATCATGACGGATAATTCATTATTTGATGCAATTGCAACATTATAAAAGTCGGAATTTTTCTTATCCCCTGTATTATTCACGAACTGACTAGGGTGAGCCTCTTCCATCACTTTTTTATTGATATCCTGGTTATCAGTGCAGGCAAAAACTAGTTTAGCTCCCTCCAAATCACCTGTTTGATAGCTTCTTTGAACCCATTCAACCTGGGATTTAGGAATTTCTTCATTGAGTTTAGGACTAATGACTGTAACCTTCGCTCCTTCATACAACAAGGTCTTAATTTTACGAGCTGCCACTTTTCCTCCACCAATTACCACTACTGGTTTATTTTGGATATTCATCATGACAGGATACATGGCTATTTCTCCTCTTTTCTTTCTCTAAAAATCTTAGCGCTTCGTTTATAGACTGTATCTTTGACATCTAAACGGTGGTTGACCAAACGGGCCGCCACGAAAAAGTAATCTGACAAGCGATTAATATAAATCAGTCCAACCTCGTTAACTGTTTCATCTGCTTCAATCACAGCGACCATTCTTCTCTCTAAGCGCCGTGTCATAGTACGAGCCACATGAAAGAGACTCGCAATTCGATGTCCACCAGGAATAATGAAACGATCAATTTTTTCAGGAATGTGCATATAAGCATCCATTTTTTCTTCTAGGAAGGTAATATCGGATTCTTTTTGCTTATAAGGTCTTAATTCTCTAGGAGTGGCAAGGTCGCTTCCACAATCAAATAAGTGTTGTTGAATCTCTTCACATTCCTCTCTGATATCATCCAATTCCTTGTATTCCTTCATTTCAGATACTAGGTAGCCAACTTGAGAGCACAATTCATCCATGGTCCCGTATGCTTCCACACGAATATGTGTTTTAGACACACGATCACCGCCATATAGACGGGTAAAACCTTTATCCCCATACTTTGTGTAAATTCTCATTAAAGCTCTTCTCCGTTCATAATCTGATAAATCTTCTTCATATCGACAGAATCACGAATGACTGCTGCGAGTTTATCATATTGTAGATCTTTAAATTCTTTCAGATCCATAACTTGATCCGTTACGGGTTCCAAGCCTTTTTCAATTCGAATTTGATTCAAATAATCGCGAGTCCATTGAGAATTATCAAAGACACCATGGAGATAGGTCCCTTGAATTCGTTTGTCTGGTGAAACAGCTCCATCATATCTGCTTGTTTCCTCACCATTTTGAAGAATAATACGAGAAAATGGTGTCAAGCTATCTGATATCTCTGTTTCCCCCATATGGATTTCGTAACCTTCCAGAATTTGACCTTCGTGTTCTGCCTGTACTTGAGTTGTCCGTTTTGTTCCCTGCATCTGCGTTGCGATATCCAGCAGCCCTAGCCCTTCAATTTCATCCAATTCAGACTCGACATGATTAGGATCAGAAATCGTCTTGCCTAATAACTGGAAACCTCCACAAATGCCAAAAATGCGAATACCTCGATCAGCACACTGCTGGATTTTCTCGACAATCCCAGCATTTTGTAAGACTTGCATATCTTCAATCGTATTCTTACTTCCAGGCAAAATCAGAAGATCCGGATTCCCAATCTCATCACCTGGCATGACATAACGGACCGAAACGTCCGGTTGAATTTCCAAACTATGAAAATCGGTGAAGTTAGAGATCCGTTTCAAGGTAATAATGGCCACATCAAGATCTTTTTCCTGATTAAAGGTGCGTCCCTTATTGCCTAAAGCTACACTATCTTCGCTATCAATGTCAATGTCTGCATATGGGACAACTCCCAATACCGGTACTTGAGTGAGCTCTTCAATCATATCAATACCTGATTGAAGCAGGGCTACATCCCCCCTAAATTTGTTGATCAAAACCCCTTTGATGCGCTTACGATCTTCTTCTGGCATTAGTTCAATTGTCCCATAAATAGAAGCAAAAACTCCTCCTTTGTCAATGTCCGCTACTAAAATGACAGGCGCATCGACCAAACGCGCCATTCCCATATTGACGATATCGCGTTCGTTTAAGTTGATTTCTGCTGGACTACCCGCACCTTCTAGAATAATGGCATCGTATTCCTGGTCTAGTTCTTGATAGACTTCTTTGATTTTAGGCAGTAACTCCTGCTTAAATTCATGATAATCCACCGCATCCATATCTTTAAGGACTTTGCCCATAAAAACAACTTGGGATTTGCGATCCGAAGTTGGTTTCAGTAGGACAGGATTCATGCGGACGTCTGGATCGATACCTGCGGCTTCTGCTTGCACTACTTGGGCTCTCCCCATCTCAAATCCCTTTTTGGTGATAAAAGAATTTAAAGCCATATTTTGGGACTTAAAGGGAACAACCGTGTAACCATCTTGTTTTAAAATACGACACAAACCCGCAGCAATCAAACTTTTACCCGCATCGGAGGCTGTTCCCTGAATCATTAATGATTTTGCCATAGATATCCTTCTTTCAACTGATCGAAAAGAATCTCCTCATTTTCAACTAAAGGCGTTTGAATAGCCTGATGGAGTTTGACAATCCATGGGACCGAAAGACCAGCATCTAGTAGAATCTCTTCTTGTTGAAACACTTCGTATTTTGTTCCTTGGGTCATGATTTTACCTTTTTTGATCAGGTAAGCATAATCACAACAATCATACATAAGATCCATGTCATGGCTTGTCACAATAATGCTCGTCCCATTGGAGACTAGTTTTTTCATAATCATCGCCATTTGATCTCGTCCTTTCGGATCAAGACCAGCTGTCGGCTCATCTAAGAGCAAAAAGCGCGGTTTGAGGGCCAACATTCCCGCAATAGCAACTTTCTTCTTTTGACCATAACTTAAGTATTGTACCGGACGGTCCTGCAACTCTTTGATATCCATCAACTCAATAGCTTCTTGCACTCGTTTTTCGCACTCTTCTTTCGGATACCCCAGATTCTCTAAAGCCATGCCGATGTCATCTTTTGCAATGGTATAAAATAGTTGTTGTTCCGGATTTTGAAACACCATATTGACTTCTTGTCGATAGGCAAATAAATCTTTCTTTTTGTCTTGAATGAGCTGCTGATCCAAATAAACACTCCCTTCTTGAGGTTTAAGCAGTTTGGTCATCACCTTCATCAACGTAGATTTCCCTGAACCATTGGTCCCAATGATCCCGGTAATTTTACCTTCCATGAACTCCATATTCACATGGTCTAAGGCTTTTAAATCATCAAACAAAACCGTAATATTCTCTAATTTCAACATATTTTATTCCTCCTCATCGAGTTCTTTAGCTTGCGCAAATTTCAAGGTTAAGACATCATTTAAGCGCTGGTTATCCGCTAATAATTTAACAAACAAGGTATTGGCTAATCTTCCCCAGCCAAGATAAGATTTTTTCTTATTAACAAATGAAAATTTCAAATCTAAGGTATCTCGAATTGTTAAAAATTCGATTAATACTAAAAAGATAAAACGATACATCAGTACGATTAATTCCATTAGGATATCCGGCAAATGAAGTCTTTTACAGAGTTTCATCATTTGGTTAAAAGGAATGGTTAAAGCCATAAAATAAGTTGAAATTAAAGAACAATAAATTCTCATAACAATTGGTCCAACTTGTTTGGCAGAAGAATGAAAAACTCCTAAATAGCCATGACTTCCAACTGGTATCGCCATTAAAAATTGATGACTATTTTCACCATAACTAATAACAAAAGTAGCCATACTTAATAAAATGAAAATAGACGGATAACGAAACCAACTCAAGTATTTTAAAACTGGAAGTTTAGCAATATAACAAGTTAAGGGAATCATTATAACAATTAACAGTATTTGTAAGGGAAGAAACCCAGAAAATGAAATTACCATTAATATAATAAATAGAATGAATTTATTTAATTCTGGAACATCAGTCCATCGATTATTATAAGCGTAGCGATCAATTACAAACATAGTTTCCTCCCATACAAATGCTAAATGAAATATTTATTTATCTTGATGCTTCTTCCCTCTTTGGTAGCCGATGACATAGAAGATGATCCCTGCACCGATACTACCTTGAAGCGTAAAGAGTAAGCTTTCTACTTCTGATCCTGGTGGTTCAAACAATGGTGAAAACCATGGTTTGTAGTCTTTCTGAATGGTTGAAATTGCATTTTCAGCCGCATCATCTGTACCACTATATTCTACTCCTTTAGGGGCAAATAAGAAAGCACCGACAATAATTACAACAATAGCTGCTAATAACAAAAGATTCTTATGTTTTTTCATAGGAATAGACCCTCTCTTTCACTAGCATTTTCTGAAATCAAGTTATAGAAGATTACTGTAAGTAGTCCTTCTACAATCGCAATTGGAATTTGCGTAATGAGAAAGACTCCCAAGAACTTAATGGTAGAACCGAATACTCCTGTAGTTGGATCTGGGAAGACCAAGCCAAGTTGAAGGGAAGTTGTTGCATAAGTTGCCAAGTCAGCAATCGTCGCACACAAGAAGAGTGAAACTGGTTTAGATAGTTTCAAAGAACGGCTGAATTTATAAGCTGCAAATCCAACAAATGGACCAACTACAGCCATTGAAAAGGCATTAGCACCAAGTGTTGTCAAACCACCGTGGGCTAAAAGAAGAGCTTGGAACAACAAACAAATGGTTCCTAAGACACTAATAACTGATGGCCCAAACATAGCAGTTCCCAAACCTACACCAGTTGGGTGAGAGCTAGATCCAGTTACGGAAGGGATTTTCAATGAAGATAAGATAAAGATGAAGGCACCTGACAAGGCCAACATAGTTTTTGAATTTGGATCTTTTGAAACAATCTTCTTAATCTTGATCAAACCGAAGATGAAGAATGGTAAAAATAGTAAGAACCAAACGATACACCATACCAATGGGAGATAGCCTTCCATAATGTGCATAGCTGAAACAGGTTGAGGTCTAAAGATGAATAGCAATACTAATAAAGCAATTGCTAGCATTTTTTTACTTTTTTTCATAATTGCACTCCTTTTGTATTACCCTAATGGATGTTTCTTAACCAATAGGGTTGTAAAATAATCTAATTTGTCATCAACAGTTAATTCTGATACTCCGTACAGAATCTTTTGCTTCTCAGTAGAAGCATGACTCACTAAAAATGTTTTTTCAATCAAGTTGTGTTTTTCCAATAAAGGAAGAACGACATCCAAGTGTCTAGCTACCTTCATAATGACGACAGTATCATGAATTGCCAAGGCTTGGTCAATCTTATCAGCATCTGCTGTAGCTGGTACCACTGCAAAGGACTCCTCATCCATGGTTAAAGGTTGGCCTAAGACAGAAGCCATACTACCAAATGAGGTAATTCCAGGAATTGTTTGGGTATTGATGGTATCTCCAATTAATCTCAACAGGTAACTATAGGTACTGTAGACCATTGGATCTCCAAGCGTGATAAAACCAACATTTTTCCCAGCCTTCACATCTTCCACCACTTCAGCAGCAATTTGTTCCCACTGAGGTTCTTTCTTTTCTAGCGAACGAACCATCGGAAAATGGCGTTGTTTAATCTCTAGATGATCACTGACATAGGGACTCGCAATCGTCAAAGCCACACTTTTAGCACCACGTTTGGCTTCTGGCGTATACAAGATATCTAATTTATTCAGGATATTCTTTGCTTTAACGGTAACGAGCTCACTATCACCTGGACCAATCCCAATTCCGTAAAATGTTGCCA
>JAWGXY010000090.1:0-7564 GCA_032572035.1 Streptococcus parasanguinis | reverse complement strand
TTCTTTTGGTTCAATTTGAGTATAAGGTGCAAAGGAATAAATCTTCCTATTTGGAAAATACTTTTCTAAATCCTCAGTTAAAGCTCCTGTTACAGCAAATATTTCATCAGAAAACTTATCTATAAAGTCTAGTTTTTCTTTGTAGTAACCGAACTCCCCCTCAGGAAATTCATGAATCAACCAAAAATGTTTGACATTCTCAAAAGCGGCAGCAAGTGCTCCTTGAAAGACGTTGACTGTATTACTGATGACAAGTTCCACCTTGTTATCTACAATAATATTTTGAATATCTTTGACATTTTTATTATAAGAATTCACTCGTATAAAATGATTAGCCGGCAAACCACCCGGTGCTTCTTCCCACCACCATTTGACAGCTGAAAGACCATAGGTCTCAATCCCTTTTTTCTGAAGTGCTACTTGATACTCTTCTTGAGATGGAACTTTATAATCAGGAAAAACGTTTAATACACGATAACCTTTTTTCACAAGAAATTCCATCAGATTCACAATTGAAATTTCAGCACCATTATCCAACGTTCCTGTTGGTGAAATGAATAGAATTGTTTTGACCATAATTTTCTCCTACATCCAATAGAATGGAATTATCAAAAAAATGGAAATTAGAAAATTTAGTAGTAGTGTTATGGTTGAAATTTTTAAAACTTTATTTTGCGAGATTTCAAAATTTCCTAAATTTGCCACTAAAGGTAAAAAGAGGATTAAAAATGGTGTAAAATATCTCCCTTGAGAACCAACTGAAACAGAAGCCCCGTGTCCAAGAACAATCGGTGTCCATTGAAGGTACATAACTGTTACAGTAGCTAGAACTTGAATTGGAAACAACCAGGCTGCAAAAATTGAAAAATCTTTTGAAAAGAAATCTTTTTCATTAGCTAAGAAAATTAAAACCAATACTGCTATATCTATAAAAATCAGCCATAGAGGTAACTGCAATGTAAAGTTTCCTAAATAACCAAAAACTCCTATTGTGAGAATAGAATTTAAATCTCCATTTTGCCTTGCATTTACAAGTGTATTTAAAAGGACATGAATATAATGGACGAGACCACCTTCATTTCTCATTAAAAATTGTAAAATGAAACCTATTGTTATAAGTAGTAAAAGATAAAAGACAAACTTATATCTAGAAACTATAATCTTTAATGACTTAAACGGTCTATTTAAAACTTTTAATACACCCTTAAATTCAAATGATACAAAAGGTATCAAACCTAATAACAAAATATTATTTGGTTTTGTTGCTAGAAGCAAAATCGCAAGGCCGATCACTTGAACAAAATTACGATTGGTAAATCGTTTCGAATAGGCGAGATTCGTTATAAAACCAAAAGCCAACATCACTTCCAAGTAATTCATCACATCATAAGAAAGAGATGAAGCTTGTTGGACCATAATTGGTAATAGTGATATAAACATCAAGGCTGTCTTTCCATACTTAAAATAACGTATTAAAAAGTATAACCCAAGTATATAAGCTAATGCATTAAAGATACGCCCCATATAAATGATCATCCCAACCGAGGGACTAATCCAACTTCCTATCGTCATCCCAATTAATTGAGGTAAAAAAGAAATCGTTTTTAGACTAATACCAAATTTAAATGGCTCATTCTTCATTTCAATTTTGCGTGCTAGAAGTTGTTTATATTCCTTTGGTTTAACCTTATCATTACTTGGTATCTCATCCATCCACTTAAAGGAATTCTCCGTTGGTTTGTGGAAAGTCTCCCAAGTCATACGCGCGTGGTTCATTTCATCTGGCACACGATTAATCGGAAACAGAAACATAAATGAGAAAATAAAAATCGTTGCTAATATGAAAAATAAATTTTCAACTTTTATCTGTTTAATTCTGTTCAAAATAAGTCACCATTTCATCTTTCTTGCTTAAGGTACAATTTTCAAGGACTGCTCGGTATGCTGATTCTGCTAAGTTTTGCCTTAATTCTGGAGATAAAACTAAAGCTTCTAGCTTGTCAAACCACTGATCATCAGTAACTAACAGACCTGTTTCACCATCAATAACCATATCCGAGAAAGCTCCTATCTTGCTTGCTACTGTTGGTACTTTCACCAAAGCAGCTTCAATCCACTTAATCTCAGATTTGGCACGATTAAAGATAGAATCCACAAGCGGTGCCAGGTTAATATCAACCTCGCTAATCAATACAGGTAATTTGTCCCAGCCCACATAATCGTGAGTGACAATTTGATTTTCAAAGGGCTTCATATCTTTTGGAATATCAAGAATTCCGACAATATGTAATTGAACATTACTGTATTTTTTAAGCAGTTGCTTAATTGCTGGTTTAATCAATTCAAAATTCTCATTATGACTTATTGAACCAGAAAAATAACCAATCTTAACCACGTCTGAGACTTGAGAATAGTCCTTAAGAAATTGACTACTGATAGAGATTAACTCATCAGAGGCTAGATTACGATTCAGCAAAACCTTGCTTTGATACTTCTTCAACTCTTTTTGCAACTGATTCGTTGAAGTAATAGCACCGTCACAGTTCTCTAGCATGTAACCATAGTTTCGAACATTAGCATCATAATTTTCCTTCTCATGGTGTGGTAATCCTTTAGTATAACTCAATTGATCAGTATATAGCGTATCAAACACCAAATCATCAATATCAAAGAAAATTGGTTTTCCATAGTCCTTTGCCAAATGGCAAAGACGGAGAAGTTCAGGAGAAATTGGTGACCGATATATGATAATATGACTTGCATTTTGAGCTTGAGTCAATTCGAATTCTGATAAATTTACTACCTTAACTTTAAATCCATGTTTCCGTAATTGCTCTGCTTTATTTAAAACACGATAGCGCGTACATTGTGGAATAATATTTTCAACACCATCAATCAATAAAATATATTGTTCACGAGGAACAGCTTTGAATTTATTGACAATATCTTGCAAAATTGACACTGGGTAATCTGTCTTCTCAGCAACATACTCTAGCAAATCCGGAACTTCTGACTCACGCTCAAGACCTTGCCACAAGAATTGATCCTCATCATAATTTTTCAAAGCTGTGTATTTGACCAAAGGGCTACCTGCTTTAAGCATCCTCAACGGGTGAATATACATAGCAGAATCTTCGTATTCTTGCACCACAGCATCGAAACGATAACCTAAATCAGAAAAATACTTGGTAAAACGTGTCTCATGTCGACCAATAGCCTTATCGCGAGAATCTGTGTCTGTCAAATGTGTCCAATATTCATAAAAAGCATCATCATTTAACATGAGCTTTTCAATAACTAGAAAATACGACTGAAGGTGCTTAGGAATATAGCCGTATGGGTTCTCCTTCGTAACATCTTCTTGCTCTTCTCCAAATGAAATACCCCAGAAATCAAGATGCTTATCAGTCATCTCTTGACAAACCTGAGACAGATCCCTCATCGGTCCAATATTGGTATCATTGACCAAGAACAGTTGATCGTAATCTTTAAGCTTATCTTTACCAAGAGCAAAGATCCCCTCTCTAAAGGCTGCTGTGTCATATCCCTTATTATCACGAGTCAAAACCTGTCCATAGGGTTCAAGTGTATTGATATCTTCAACATGAAGCTGACCGTTTACAACAACAATGACATCATCCATCAACGGGGACAAGGCCTGTAAAAAACGTAATTTGTATTCTTGCAACCGATTTTCAGATTCGAAAATGACATAGACTAGTGCTCTTTTACCAGAAAATGACAGAGCAGACCGTTGACTATTTCTAAGACGACGTAACCGATGAACCTTAAGTGGGGTCACATGACGACGTAATCTAACAATTTTCTCCTTTGTAGCATTTAAATAAGACTTGATTTTTCGTGGATTTTTTAATAAAACCTTCGTGATTTTAATAGGTTTAATCAGAGAATTCCCAACACGATACGAAAGAGAACTTCGAATCAGTTGTATCTCTTTACGAGCCTCTTTCAATTCTACTACTTGCGTTTGACTCTTACGATAAAGTTGTTTCTGCTTTCTTTGTAATTCTTTTACATATTCAGAAACATCATTATGGTGACTTATTAAACTTTCTAAACGATCTTCTAAAGTCATGAGATTATCACAAACTGCTTTATAAACCTCATGAGGAAGTTTATCCAAATACTTCTCAAGGATCTCAAGATATATTTCATAATGATATTTGACTGAATTACGTAAAGAAATAGATCCTGTTTCAAATACTCGATAAAATAACTTTGTATTTGGTTGGTAACAAGCTTTAGCATTTCTATTAATTACAAGATTCAAGAAAAAATCATAATCTTCCAATTTTTTTCCTGATAAATGTTCATCGTATCTGATTTCACCAAGAATATCTTTTCTAACTAACGAACAATTGGAAATATAATTTGCCGTCAAAAAGCTATATATTTCAAAATTTCTAGCTTTTAAATAAATTTCATCTTTTTCAAAATCAAACAAATCACAATAAACAATATCCGCCTGTTGATTTATTGCACATGAATAAAGTTCTTCAACATAGTCATCTGGCAAATAATCATCACTATCAACAAAGAGAAAATATTTTCCATTAATCAGTTCTATACCCTTATTCCTTGTTTTTACAACCCCCATATTCTTATGAGATTCAAACTTTACCTCGAAAGGCGAGTCCTTTAAAGTCTTAAGAATAATCTGCTTAGATCCATCTGTAGACCCATCGTCCAGAACAATTAGTTCGATATTTTGATAAGTCTGTTTAAAAACACTTCGTAAGCATTGCTCAATATACTTTTCGTGATTATAACAAGTTACAATCACAGAGATTAAATTTTTCATTATTTCCGTCCAATTTGTTTAATAAAACATCAATTAGTATATGATAATTACTAATACTACTGTACTTCGAGGATTGCCTTTTAGCAATCTTTAAAAGTATAATCAAATTAATTATACTATATTTTAACCAAAAAAGAAAAGCAGCTCTACAGCTACTTCTATTTTTCAAAATACAAAAATTAATTATTCGTCTTCTGACTCTTCACATATTGTCTCATCAGCAACTTGGCCATCCATTTGGGCCAGAAGAGTTCATACATGTATAGATCTTCTTTACTACGCGTATTGTCTGCAATGGTTTTTGATGTTTCAGACTCTCCATGGATACGGTGGCACATGAGCTTGTCAGATACATAAGCGAAACGACCTTTATACTCGCTGATCTTATACCATGCGTACCAATCCAAACTCACTCTCATCCCTTCATCAAAATAGAAATTCTTCAAATTTTCACGATTATAGGTGACAGCTGGACAACAAATCGGATTCCCAAAAGCCATCACACGGTTTCGCCAAAAGTGACTAGCAGGAAAAAGATTCATGGTTTTTAACATCAAGGTTTTGATCTTCAGATTTGTATTCGCAGGAATTTTATGGCCATCTTTTTCTTCAAAATAATCAGAATACCCAATCAACACATCTTGATTTTTTTCCATCTTAGCCAAAACTTTCTCAGCATAGTCCGGCTCATAATAATCATCCTGATGGGCGATGGTAGCATACTTCGTCTCTACAAAAGACATGGCATTGTTCCAATCCTTACCAATCCCACCACCCTGCTTGGTGTAAAATGGAATAGCATAACGCTTACAAAGTTCTTTGATCGAGTCCAGTGGTGTTGAACTATAACAGATAATCTGTGATTGGAGAGTTTGATTCTTCAAAGACTGAATACAAGCTTCCAAGTATTCGCTCTCTCCATAAGCACAGATCACCCAGGTATGATTACTGTTCATCATTCTCCTCTTTCGTTTCTACTTGACTTTTTAAAATAGATAATTCTTGAACTAAATGCTTTATCTGTTCTTTTTGTTTTGACAAAGTCATGGTTTGCAAAAATCCAATGACCAACAGGAAAAAAATAGTAAGAGACAATAGAAAATTGGAGGTCAATTCAAATCCAAGTAATTTAGCAAAGTATCCAGGAATAGAATCAAACACTGAAATTACAATCATGACAAGACTGATAACAATCCACATGAATGCCTGTTCAAATAAGATATTATTTTTGTTGATATTTCTAATGACTAAATAAAGGAAAAAGATTGAAGCTATCAACATCACAATAGATAAAACTGACATTATTCACTCTCCTTCATAAAGGCTGCGATAAGAATTGATGAACATACTTCTATCATGTAACGAATAGACTTGATAGGGGTGATGGAGGATACTCCACCTGTACGTTCAAACATATTAGCAGGTTTTTCCACAACCTTATATTTACGTTTCAAAATGTGAACAATAGTTTCTGGTTCAGGATACTTGATTGGATAACGCATAGCGAACTGTTTAATAACAGCTTTATCAGCTAAACGATAGCCCGATGTCGTATCTAAAACTCTTTGTCCAGTTGTCCATTTAATCAGATTAGAAATGACGCTAATACCAAAACGTCGCATAAAAGTCGTCTGAAATTCAGACTTAACATCACCAACAAAACGAGAACCAATTACTAGGTCTGCTTCATTTTTTTGAATTGGTTCTAGCAAATCTGATAAGGATTCAATATCATGCTGACCATCGCCATCAAATTGAACCGCTACATCATAATCATTCTCTAGTGCATATTTATATCCTGTTTGAACCGCACCGCCAATCCCAAGATTCATCACAAGATGAACAGCGTTAAAATGATTCTCTTCCAAAATTTGTTTTGTCTTATCCGTTGATCCGTCATTGATCACAACATAGTCCAAATCAAAATCAACTTTCTTGCGGTAATTCACAATACTTGTTACCGTATCGAAAATACTTTCCTCCTCATTGTAGGCAGGAATTATCATTAAAACTCTCAACTACTTCTCCTTTCCTTTACAGTAAAACTTCGAAAACAGTGGAACTAACCTCAAATGTTCTAAAGTTCTAAAAACCATTACAGAAATAACTGTTTGAATTCGTTCCCCAGTTATCTCAGATG
Organism: Streptococcus parasanguinis; assembly: GCA_032572035.1. Classification (GTDB taxonomy): domain Bacteria; phylum Bacillota; class Bacilli; order Lactobacillales; family Streptococcaceae; genus Streptococcus; species Streptococcus parasanguinis_AB. The sequence continues at coordinate 602 of JAWGXY010000090.1, read as the reverse complement.
ATAATGGTGTTAAATTTGAATCAATATTTTCTTTAGAAACCCATTCTTTAATTCTTCTATATTGATCCATAAATGACGAACTTGAAGCGGCTCTTCCAGAAAAGAGTAAGTACCAAATGTAATATCGTTTTATAAAATAGCGGATATATTTTGAATCGCCAGCAACTTGAAGCAAGTTACTCAGGAAATACACAATATCTATATTCGGATTAAAGCCTCTTTGAGATGTGTTTGAGATACTCTTCTCGTTAAAAAACCAATTATAGCCATTATAATCAATTATTTTAATTTTTTCTGTTAAATTGTAAGCAGTCAAAGTAAAGATAACATCTTCACCTATTGGATAATCAAAGAACTGGATATTATTATCTGTTAAAAACGACGTTCGATAAATACGTGCCCAAGGTGCAACGACTATATACTTAGACCATTCAGATTGTGTTAAATCTTGCTTAAAAAGTGTCTTCATTTCCTGATTAACGCGCTTATAACCACCAAGAACAATATCTAGTTGATCTTGGTCTATTTCATTATAAAAACGCTCTAAATAATCCGAATCAACAAAGTCATCATTATCGATAAAGACAACATATTTCCCTTTA
>JAWGXY010000089.1:0-7630 GCA_032572035.1 Streptococcus parasanguinis | reverse complement strand
ATAGTCAGATTGCGCTACCGCTCGACGAAGTCGTATATGGCAAGGGAGCCAAAAAAACTATCCCAGAAAAGACCGCCCTATTAGAGCATTTGGCACGGAAAGTCGCTGTTTTACTAGACACGGAAGAGCCCATGGTAGAGCAGTTGCAGGCCCATGACCAACTAGATTTGCTCTATGATATGGAGCAACCGCTAGCAGCTGTTTTGGCCAAGATGGAAATCGCGGGGATCAAGGTAGAGCGCCAGACCCTCCAAGACATGCAGGTGGAAAACGAAGTAGTCTTGGAGCGCTTGACCCAAGAAATTTACGAGCTGGCGGGCGAAGAGTTTAACATCAATTCTCCAAAACAATTGGGGGTCATCCTCTTTGAAAAATTGGAACTTCCTCTTGAATACACCAAAAAGACCAAAACCGGCTATTCAACAGCCGTTGATGTCTTGGAACGCCTGGCTCCAATTGCCCCGATTGTGTCTAAGATTCTTGAATACCGCCAAATTGCTAAGATCCAGTCGACCTATGTCATCGGTCTTCAAGATTGGATTTTGGAAGATGGGAAGATCCATACCCGCTATGTACAGGATTTGACGCAGACAGGCCGTTTGTCCAGCGTGGATCCCAACCTGCAAAACATTCCTGTCCGTTTGGAACAAGGCCGTCTCATTCGTAAGGCCTTTGTCCCAGAAGAGGAAAACAGTGTCTTGCTCAGTTCGGACTATTCACAGATCGAACTGCGCGTCTTGGCCCATATTTCGGGAGATGAGCATTTGATTGATGCCTTTAAACATGGGGCAGATATCCATACATCGACTGCTATGCGCGTCTTCAATATTGAAAAACCAGAAGACGTGACGCCGAATGACCGGCGAAATGCAAAAGCAGTAAACTTCGGTGTGGTTTATGGAATTTCCGACTTTGGACTGTCTAATAACCTAGGGATCAGTCGAAAAGAAGCCAAGGCCTACATTGAGACTTATTTCGAACGCTACCCTGGCATCAAGGACTATATGGAGAGAGTGGTGCGGGAAGCGCGTGACAAAGGCTATGTAGAAACCCTCTTCAAGCGTCGTCGGGAGATTCCAGATATCAATTCTCGCAACTTCAATGTTCGAGGCTTTGCGGAGCGGACAGCTATCAACTCACCGATCCAAGGATCGGCAGCAGATATCTTGAAAATTGCCATGATCCACTTGGACCAAGCGCTAGAAAGAGGAGCATACAAGACCAAGATGCTTCTTCAAGTGCACGATGAAATCGTTCTGCAAGTACCAAGTGGTGAACTGGCAGCGATCAAAGAACTCGTCAAAGAGACCATGGAATCTGCTATCGAACTTGCAGTACCACTGGAAGCCGATGAAAATGAAGGCAAAACATGGTATGAAGCCAAATAAAATTGAGTTTGTCCAAAACAGAAAGCGGTAGGAGACTTTTCAGTTTCCTACCGCTTTTAACGACAAACACTTGCAATGCCTTCCGTATTGTTATACTATTTAAAGAAAGGAAACGCATACAAAAGGAGATTCTTATGGCTTATTCATTTCGCAATCCTAGTGATGGCATTATCAAACATTACCTAGAAACCAGCAAGATCATCGCTGTAGTTGGATTATCTGATCGTGAAGAGACGACCAGTCATCGTGTCAGCAAGGAGATGCAAGAACGGGGCTATCGGATTATTCCTGTCAACCCCCGCGCAGCTGGTGGCCAGATCCTTGGAGAAACGGTGTACGCTAGCTTGCAGGAGATCCCTTTCCCAGTAGATATCGTCGATGTATATCGTCGCAGTGAGTTTTTACCAGATGTGGCACGTGATTTTATTGAGACGGATGCGAAAATTTTCTGGGCACAATTGGAGCTGGAAAATCAAGAAGCAGAAGAAATCCTTCGTGGAGCTGGACGAGAAGATATCGTCATGAACCGCTGTATCAAACGGGAACACACCCGACTGATCTTAGGAGACTCCCTATACGGTTTATAAATGATAAACAATTGATCATAGAAGAAAACCCCAGCTTGCTGGGGTTTTCTTCTTACTCTTATTCAGTTTCATGGCTTGAATGGCCTGTAAAATGGCGCGGCCCTTGTTTGATCTGCTTGATTTGATCATAAAAGGCAATTTGGCAGTTGATAAAGTAAGGCATGGTATAAAAGCCGATGACATCACGCGTGAAGTAATTCAAGAAGTACCAACCAATCAAGGTTAGATCGAGTACCAAGCGATTGCTGCGGAACCCTTTCATGGTTTCACGACTTTGGCGAAGGACTCCAAAGGCTCCCTTGTAGTCGCCGTCTCGTAATTGCTCATAGAGGATCAATTCGACCAAGCTGAGACTGTAGTATTGTGGCAGGTAAAAGAGGAGGCCAATCAGGCCAAGTATGACACCAGCAGTCATCAGAGGCATTTGTTGCATGAGAGATTGGAATTCAGGACTGGAAGCACTCAGAGTGCTAGGGTTGCTCACCTTATCGTAGATCGCTAAAAATCGAATGCTGGCGTAGGTGCTGATGAGACTCCCCACATAGAGGATGAGTCCCCATAAAAAGAGGACGGCTTGCTTCAAGATCAAGGTGGCAAATACAGAGGTAAAGCGATCTTGTTTAAAGATATCTAAGACACGTGTTCGGTGTTCGATCTTGGGATTAATCGTATCTAAATAGCTAAAAGTCGCACCAACCACCAAAATGGAGATGACAAAGGAGACGACAGAAGGAAAGAGTTGCCGCTGGATCATGTAGATACTTGCTTGCTGCAAGGTCATATCCGGTAGTAGATCGACCAGATCTTGCCCGCTTAAGAGAAAGTTAGCAAGAATGGTCAACAGGACCGGAAGAGCAAAAAGGATAGCTAAGCCCGGTTGCTGGACTTGAATGGTACGTGCCCGGAGGCGAATCAATTTAAGGTTCATAGATGACACTCTCTTCATAGTAGTACTTTTTATTATAACATAAGTCCGTGACAGAGCCGGTAAAATTTGGTACAATCGTACAGGTGCTCACAGGAAAACTGTGACAGGAATAAGAAGGCTGGGACTGTTTTTCCCAGTACGGAGGTAACCATGACAGATTCACCGATTCAATATCGATTAATCAAAAAAGAAAAGCATACAGGTGCTCGTCTGGGAGAAATTATCACCCCTCACGGGACCTTCCCAACCCCAATGTTTATGCCTGTAGGGACTCAGGCAACCGTTAAGACCCAATCGCCAGAAGAACTCAAGGAAATGGGTTCCGGCATTATCTTGGCCAACACCTACCATCTCTGGCTTCGTCCCGGGGACGACTTGGTCGCAAAAGCAGGAGGACTGCACCAGTTCATGAACTGGGACCAGCCGATTTTGACAGATAGTGGAGGCTTCCAAGTCTATTCATTAGCGGATACCCGCAACATCACCGAAGAAGGGGTAACCTTTAAAAACCACCTCAACGGCTCGAAGATGTTCCTATCTCCAGAAAAGGCCATCTCCATCCAAAACAATCTAGGAAGCGACATCATGATGTCCTTTGATGAATGCCCTCAGTTCTATCAGCCCTATGATTATGTGAAAAAATCAATCGAACGGACCAGTCGTTGGGCAGAACGTGGCCTAAAGGCTCACCGTCGCCCTCATGATCAAGGTCTTTTCGGGATTGTCCAAGGGGCTGGATTTGAAGACTTGCGCCGTCAGTCTGCTCAAGATTTAGTCAGCATGGACTTCCCAGGCTATTCCATCGGTGGCTTAGCTGTTGGGGAAAGCCATGAAGAGATGAATGCCGTGCTTGATTTCACTACTCCGCTCTTACCAGAAAACAAGCCACGCTATCTCATGGGAGTAGGAGCTCCAGACAGTCTGATTGATGGCGTTATTCGTGGAGTGGACATGTTTGACTGTGTCTTGCCGACGCGGATTGCGCGAAATGGTACCTGTATGACTAGCCAAGGTCGCCTAGTAGTGAAAAATGCGCAATTTGCAGAAGACTTTACACCGCTGGATCCCGAATGTGATTGCTACACTTGTAAGAATTACACCCGAGCTTATCTTCGCCACCTCCTCAAGGCAGATGAGACCTTCGGCATTCGCTTGACCAGCTACCACAACTTGTATTTCTTGATCAGCCTCATGAAGCAGGTCCGTCAAGCCATCATGGATGACAATCTCTTAGAATTCCGTGAGCATTTCGTCGAAAAATATGGCTATAACAAATCAGGACGGAATTTCTAGAAATAGATAAATAGGAAGAAAAAAGACGACAGCCATCTGAGAATAATAGGAATAACTGCTAGACGCAGTGGTTGATTGGTATCTTTGTTCGCTTGTTAAGCTCCAAAGATAACCTAATCAACTGTGCGGGGGCGAGACGACGAACAAATTGGATATAAATTTGTTCTGTCTCGCTCCCTTTTTCCTATATAATAGCAACTTTTTTAGTACTCAATTTCTTTCGAAAACACTTTCATCAAAAAAAACGAAAAAAATCTTCTCAAATCCCTTGCATTGGGCCTTTGTTTGTGTTAAACTACTATGGTGCTGTGAAAAACAGCTATTAGCTTTGATGCAAGAGGTTGCGACACGCTCGGTTGCATTGCCACGCAACGCGCGTCGGTTTTCTTGTGGAGCTAGCCTATTATCTTAAATAGACGAAAAGGAGAAAAAGATGGCAAACAAAAAAATCCGCATCCGTTTGAAAGCGTACGAACACCGTACACTTGACACAGCGGCTGCAAAAATCGTAGAATCAGCTACTCGTACAGGTGCACAAGTTGCGGGTCCAATCCCACTTCCAACTGAGCGTAGCCTCTACACAATCATTCGTGCGACTCACAAATACAAAGATTCTCGCGAACAATTCGAAATGCGTACACACAAACGTTTGATCGACATCATCAACCCAACTCAAAAAACAGTTGACGCTTTGATGAAATTGGATCTTCCAAGTGGTGTAAACGTAGAAATCAAACTTTAATCTAAAGCTTGATCCAGAGCATAAAAAACGCTCGTTAAAAACTTTTTGAATAAAAAACTATAGAAAAGGAACTATTTTCTCATGACAAAAGGAATCTTAGGGAAAAAAGTGGGAATGACTCAAATCTTCACTGAAGCTGGCGAATTGATCCCTGTAACAGTTATCGAAGCAACTCCAAACGTTGTTCTTCAAGTTAAAACTGTTGAAACAGATGGTTACAACGCTATCCAAGTTGGTTTCGATGACAAACGCGAAGTATTGAGCAACAAACCTGCTAAAGGACATGTAGCAAAAGCTAACACGGCTCCTAAGCGCTTCATTCGTGAATTCAAAAACGTTGAAGGCTTGGAAGTTGGTGCTGAAATCACAGTTGACACTTTCGAAGCTGGAGACATTGTTGACGTAACTGGTACTTCTAAAGGTAAAGGTTTCCAAGGTGTTATCAAACGCCACGGACAATCACGTGGACCTATGGCTCACGGTTCTCGTTACCACCGTCGTCCAGGTTCTATGGGGCCTGTTGCACCTAACCGCGTATTCAAAGGTAAAAACCTTGCAGGACGTATGGGTGGCGATCGTGTAACAATTCAAAACCTTGAAGTTGTACAAGTTGTTCCAGAAAAGAACGTTATCCTTATCAAAGGTAACGTACCAGGTGCTAAGAAATCTCTTATCACTATCAAGTCAGCAGTTAAAGCTGGTAAATAATAAGGAAAGGGGAATACAGTCAAAATGGCAAATGTAACATTATTCGACCAAACTGGTAAACAAGCGGGCGAAGTTGTTCTTAACGATGCGATCTTTGGTATCGAACCAAACCAAGCAGTTGTATTTGATGTGATCATCAGCCAACGTGCTAGCCTTCGTCAAGGAACTCACGCAGTTAAAAACCGTTCAGCCGTTTCAGGTGGCGGACGCAAACCATGGCGTCAAAAAGGAACTGGACGTGCTCGTCAAGGTTCTATCCGCTCTCCACAATGGCGTGGTGGTGGAATTGTCTTCGGACCAACTCCACGTAGCTATGCGTACAAACTTCCTCAAAAAGTTCGTCGCCTTGCACTTAAATCTGTTTACTCAGAAAAAGTTGCTGAAAACAAATTTGTAGCCGTTGATTCTCTTGAATTTACAGCTCCAAAAACTGCTGAATTTGCAAAAGTTCTTGCAGCTTTGAGCATCGATTCTAAAGTCCTTGTTATTCTTGAAGAAGGAAATGAATTCGCAGCTCTTTCAGCTCGTAACCTTCCAAACGTGAAAGTTGCGACTGCTACAACTGCAAGTGTTCTTGACATCGCAAATAGTGACAAACTTCTTGTTACTCAAGCAGCTATCTCTAAAATCGAGGAGGTTCTTGCATAATGAATTTGTATGATGTTATCAAAAAACCTGTTATCACTGAAAAGTCAATGGCTCAACTTGAAGCAGGCAAATATGTATTCGAAGTTGACACTCGCGCTCACAAACTTTTGATCAAACAAGCTGTTGAAGCTGCGTTTGAAGGTGTAAAAGTTGCGAATGTGAACACTGTAAACGTAAAACCTAAAGCAAAACGCGTTGGACGTTACACTGGTTTTACTTCAAAAACTAAAAAAGCTATCATCACGCTTGCAGCTGATTCTAAAGCAATCGAGTTGTTTGCTACTGAAGCTGAATAATCTAAGGAGGAAATATCGTGGGAATTCGTGTTTATAAACCAACAACAAACGGTCGCCGTAATATGACTTCTTTGGATTTCGCTGAAATCACAACAAACACACCTGAGAAAACTTTGCTTGTTTCTCTTAAAAACAAAGCAGGTCGTAACAACAACGGTCGTATCACTGTTCGTCACCAAGGTGGTGGACACAAACGTCATTACCGTTTGATCGATTTCAAACGTAACAAAGATGGAGTTGAAGCAGTCGTTAAAACGATCGAATACGATCCAAACCGCTCAGCTAACATCGCGCTTGTACACTACACTGACGGTGTGAAAGCTTACATCATCGCCCCTAAAGGTCTTGAAGTAGGTCAACGCATCGTATCAGGACCAGAAGCAGATATCAAAGTCGGAAACGCTCTTCCGCTTGCTAACATCCCAGTTGGTACTTTGATCCACAACATCGAATTGAAACCTGGTAAAGGTGGGGAATTGGTACGTGCTGCTGGAGCTTCTGCTCAAGTATTGGGTTCTGAAGGTAAATATGTACTTGTTCGTCTTCAATCAGGCGAAGTTCGTATGATACTTGGAACTTGCCGTGCTACAGTTGGTGTTGTCGGAAACGAACAACATGGACTTGTTAACCTTGGTAAAGCGGGACGTAACCGCTGGAAAGGTGTTCGCCCTACAGTTCGTGGTTCTGTAATGAACCCGAATGATCACCCACACGGTGGTGGTGAAGGTAAAGCACCAGTTGGACGTAAAGCGCCATCTACTCCTTGGGGTAAACCTGCGCTTGGTCTTAAAACTCGTAACAAGAAAGCGAAATCTGACAAACTTATCGTTCGTCGTCGCAACCAAAAATAATCATAAGCAACTAGCTTACACTTTCCGCCAGCTCGGTAGCGCTGCCTAGCAGCGCAAGCCGCTGTGGTACTAAATTTTAAAGGAGAAAATTACAAAATGGGACGTAGTCTTAAAAAAGGACCTTTCGTCGATGAGCATTTGATGAAAAAAGTTGAAGCTCAAGCAAACGACGAAAAGAAAAAAGTAATT
>JAWGXY010000088.1:0-7778 GCA_032572035.1 Streptococcus parasanguinis | reverse complement strand
TGCCTGAAACGTTATTGTTTCAGGCACTTTTCTCACAGCGGAAAGTTTCGGTATTTTCTTGAATCGATTTAAAAATTGGAACTCATTTTTATTTTTTTTTTGCAAAATCGCTTAACTTATTTTACTTTAAAGTAGTTTGTCTACATTCTAAAAGCAGGATGTTAGGATCCTGCCTTTTTGCTTTCTTACAAACAAGTTGAACAAGGTGATCAGATCTTTTTTAATTTGCCAAAAGAAAAACCTTCTCCAGAAGGGTAGGAAAAGGTTGGGGGATTTAGTTCCAGCTAGCAAAGTCGCAGACACTGAGAATGATCGTTCCAATTTCAATGGGGTCCTCTTTTGCACCCGATTCTAACCAGGTAACAATTACAGATTCGATTGTAGCGATGAAAATTTCTAGACCATACTTGTATGGAACTTGAAAGTCCGAAATGATGTGTTCTTTAGCGTGGGGAGTATCGTCCAGTGCATGAAGGGTAAAACTTCTTACCAAATTACTAAAGTCCGAGCAACAGGATTGTGACAATGCATATATAAAATCATAATTCTCTTTAATAGCGGTCAACACATTGAGAAAGTTAACCTTGACAGGACTTCCTTCAACGAAGAGGCTATCCAATTCTTGCATCATGTCCATTTTCATTTGCTCAAACATGTCGTATTTATCGACATAATGCAGATAGAAGGTCCCGCGGTTAATTCCAGCGGTTTCGGTTAATTGTCGAATAGTGATGCTGTCAAAAGGTTGTTGCAGGAGGAGTTTTGAGAGCGCATTTCGTAAGTCTGACTTTGTTGTTGTTTGTCTTTGGCGTACCATATGTTCCTTTCTATAGTTGTATAAATCTGTTTCTATTTATTTGATATTGAAATAATTTATAGGTTAAATAATTTCACGACACTAACAGATAGCATTATACTCCAAAAATATAAATTAGACAATAATTCTCATTTTTGTACAGATAACGAAAAGTGTACAAAAATTTTACAAATTTATGAATGACGGGCACTGACAAGATTTTGTGAAAATCTCACAATAATTAGTGATTTAAATTAATTCCCTCCTAAAAAAATGGTCAGGAAATTTTTAGGAAAAGGAGGAACAAGATAGAGTGACGAACAAAAAACCAGCACGATTTAAAGTGCTGGTTTCTTTATTTGATAAAAGTCGTCACAATCAAATTGAAATTCAAGATGGTTAAGACAATCGCAACGAGATAGCCTAAGAAAGTATTCCATTTCGCATTAACATGTTCTCCCATGATTTCCTTGTTGGAGGTGAAATAAACCAGAGGGAAGATGGAGAAAGGAAGGGCCACTGATAGGAAGACTTGAGAATATACCAGAAGGTCATCGAGGACATGTTCTTGGTCACCGAATAAAATTGCGACAATGATAACGGGAAGGAGGGCAATGATCCGAGTCATGAGACGCACCACCCATTGTGGTAGTCTAAATCGCAAGAAACCTTCCATAACGATTTGACCGGTTAGGGTCCCAGTAATGGTTGAATTTTGACCACTAGCTAACAAAGCGATGGCAAAGAGAGTGGACAAGAAAGGACTTGCGATGGCACCAGCAATATGGTTATCCTTGAGGGCATTGTACATGCTAGAGAAAGCACCAATCTTATCTCCGTGCCCGAAGAAGAGGGCCGCTCCAAGAATCAAGAGGAGGGAGTTGACGACAAAAGCCAAACTCAATTCAATATTTGAATCCCAGGTCATAAAGCGCACTGCCCGTTTGATATCTGCTGGATCCTTATAATCAACTTTTCGCGTTTGCGAAATGGAAGAGTGGAGGTAGAGGTTGTGGGGCATCACCGTTGCCCCTATGATTCCAAGTGCCAAGGTCAAGGCTTCATTTCCTTTTGGAAGCCCAATTCCCAGTACTTCTTTTTGAGGCAGGAATCCAGCAAAGATTCCCCCGATATCTGGTTTCGATAGGAAAACCAGATAACCAAAAATCGCAAGGATTGTGAGGATCAAGGTTGATACGATGGCCTCGATCTTTCGAAATCCTAGATGCATGAGCCCTAGTAATAGGAAGACATCAAAGATGGTGATCAGAATGGAAAAAAGCAAGGGCCAGCCAAAAAGAAGGTGGAGGGCAATCCCTGATCCGATGACTTCTGCTAAATCTGTCGCCATCAGGGCAAGCTCGATCACAATCCAAAGGGTATAGCGAAGCCATTTTGGCAAGTGATGGGCGGTTGTTTGGGCCAGGTCCTTACGATGGACAATTCCTAGTTTACCAGCCATTTGTTGCAACTGCATGGCGATTAAAGAGGAGAGAAGAACCACTGATAAGAGGAGGTAGCGGTATTGTGCCCCTCCGACCACACTGGTAATCCAGTTTCCCGGGTCCATATAGCCGACAGCTACCAGACTTCCTGGTCCTGAAAAGAGTAGAAGAGTCTTCCAAAAGGGGATGCCTTTTGGCACGTCAATAGACTGGTTGATTTCTTGAAGAGATTTCCTTTCAAACTGTTGTAAACTCATGATGAGCCTTCTTTCTAAGAATAAATCAAATTTCTCTCTAATTATAGCATAAAATTTATAATAGTTCATGATAATGAGGAAGAATCACTATTGGTGATGCCTCGATTTCTTTGTAATCTATACGAAAAGGACTATAATATAGATAGGAAATAGGAGGGAGGAGAGAAAAAATGGCCTACATCGAAATGCAGCACTGTTACAAGCGATACACTAGTGGAGAAACGGAGATTCTCGCTAATCAGGATGTTTCTTTTGAGATTGAAAAAGGCGAATTGGTCATTATTTTAGGGGCGTCAGGAGCTGGAAAATCAACAGTTCTCAATATCTTAGGAGGGATGGACACGAATGACGAAGGACAGGTCCTGATTGATGGGGTGGATATTTCTAAGCTCAATTCCCATCAACGAACGGATTATCGACGAGATGACGTTGGCTTTGTCTTTCAATTTTATAATTTAGTAGCCAATCTGACAGCCAAGGAAAATGTCGAATTGGCTTCAGAAATCGTCTCTGATGCCTTGGATCCGGAAGCCGTTTTAAGAGAAGTAGGACTTGGCAATCGTCTTGATAATTTTCCTGCCCAATTGTCAGGTGGAGAGCAACAACGGGTGGCGATTGCTCGGGCAGTGGCGAAAAACCCTAAAATTCTCCTTTGCGATGAGCCTACAGGAGCCTTAGACTACCAGACAGGTAAGCAAGTATTGGGGATTTTACAGGCCATGTCTCGTAAAAAGGGAGCGACGGTCATCATCGTAACCCATAATGCTGCTTTAGCCCCGATTGCAGACCGTGTGATTCGCATGCATGATGCCAAGGTCAAGTCGGTAGAAATCAATGAGCTTCCTCAAGATATTGCTACACTAGAGTATTAGAAGAGGTGCTAGCATGAAACGAAAAGTCTATTGGAAGGATCTGTTTGGTTCTTTTACACATTCAAAAGGACGTTTTCTCTCCATCTTAACCTTGATGTTGTTGGGAAGCTTGGCCTTGGTAGGCTTAAAGGTGACTACTCCAAATATGCATCGAACGGCTAACCAGTTTATTCAGCAACAAAAGATGCTAGATCTTTCTGTCATGGGGGACTTGGGATTAGACCAGGTAGACCAAGAGGAGCTTTTAGGACTCAAAGGGACGCGTGTCGAATTTGGTTCACTGCTGGATCTGACGTTGAAAGGAACAGGAAAGGCAATCCGACTTTTTTCTCCCCCAAAGAGTCTCTCTTCTTTTCGTGTGACCAAGGGGCGTCTGCCTCAAAAAGAAGGGGAATTGGCCCTAGCGAGTTTTTGGGAGGATCGTTATCGATTAGGGGATACCCTCACACTTGAAGAAAAGGCGGGAACTAGGTCTAGTTTAAAGCAAAAGCAATTCACCATTGTTGGCTTTGTTCAATCCTCTGAGATGTGGTCTCAAAAGAATTTAGGCACTGCCATGAGTGGCAGTGGAAATCTAGATGCCTATGCACTAGTTTCAAAAGAGGTCTTTACGACTAAACTTCCCGCGATGGCTCGGATCCAGTTTGATGATCTGAAGTCTTTAGATTCTTTTTCGCAAGTCTACCAAAAAGGGCTCAAAGCTCATCAAGAAGAGTTAGAAAAACTTCTGAAAGACAATGGAAAGGCCCGCTATCAAAGACTCAAGCAGGAGGCGGATGGGCAGATTCAAAAAGGCCAGAAAGAACTCAGTCGTGCCGAGGAAACACTCCAGTCAGCTAAAAATCAGATCGATCAGGCTCAAAAACAATTAGACTTGCAGGAGGCCCAGTTCAAGAAATTAGCTCCATTTCTGCCAGCTAAAGAGCAAGTAGCCAGTCAAGAAAAGCTCCATCAAGCTAAAGAACAACTGGATCAGAAAAAGAAGGACTGGACTGCAGGTGAAACGGAGCTTGAAAAAAAAGAGGGTGAGCTGAAAAAAGCCCAAAGGGAGCGAGATCAGCTGGAAATTCCAACTTATCATGTCTATGATCGCAAGACCATGCCAGGTGGACAAGGTTACCTGATGTATAGCAATGCCAGTAGTAGTATCTCCGCTGTCGGAAATATTTTTCCGGTTGTTCTTTATCTGGTAGCCGCCATGGTGACCTTTACCACGATGACCCGCTTTGTCGATGAAGAGCGGACCAATGCAGGTATATTTAAGGCACTGGGCTATCGTACCAGGGACATCATTCTCAAATTTGTTCTCTATGGATTCTTTGCAGGGACGATCGGTACCCTTCTAGGAACCTTGCTGGGCCATTATTTCCTATCGGGGATCATTTCCAACATTATTACGCAAGGGATGGTGATTGGAGAGAGCAGAGAGTATTTTTATGGGGATATGACTCTGATTGCGCTCGGACTGTCTTTCGTTGCGAGTGTGCTTCCGGCTTATTGGGTTTCGCGTAAGGAATTAAAAGAAGAAGCCAATCTTCTATTACTTCCCAAACCACCGGTATCCGGTTCGAAGATTTTCCTGGAGCGTCTCCATTTTATTTGGAAGCGTCTGAGTTTCACTCACAAGGTCACTGCTCGTAATCTCTTTCGTTACAAACAACGGATGCTGATGACCATTTTTGGAGTGGCAGGTTCTGTTGCTCTCCTCTTTGCAGGGCTAGGGATTCAATCTTCGGTAGGAAGTGTCTCTAAACGACAATTTCAAGAGATCCTATCTTATGAGTTGATTGTAGCCCAAAAAAACAATGCATCAAGCCAAGAAAGCAAGGAATTAACCAATCGTCTGGAAAAAACAGATATCAAGGATTATCGAGCCATCTATAGTAAGGTCATCGAAGCATCTTTAAAAAATGGACGCGACAAGCAGACCATTACCATGTTGGTGACGGATCGTGCAGATTTTTCTCCCTTTGTCAGCCTGCGTTCTCTCAAGCAAGGAGAGTCCTTGTCTCTCAAGAAAGGGGTCATCATCAGTAGTAAGCTAGCACAACTAGCCCGGGTTACAGTTGGTGATCGACTGACCTTAGATGACCATACTTTTAAGGTGGCGGGAATCACTGAAAATTATGTCGGCCATTTTGTTTATATGGATCAGGCAAGTTACCAAAAAATCTACGGAAAGCGGACTTCAGCAAATAGCTATTTGGTGCAGTTGAAAAATCCTTCTACACGACAAGTGCAGGCTGTCAGTCGGGATATGATGGCACTTGTAGCTGTGAAGGCGGTTAGTCAGAATGCTTCGATGATTTCCCTCTTTAACTCAGTTGCCAAATCTTTGGACACCACTATGATGATTCTAGTAGTCGTATCGATCTTGCTAGCCATCGTGATCTTGTATAATTTAACCAATATCAATGTGGCAGAGCGGATCCGGGAATTATCGACCATTAAGGTCTTAGGATTCCATAATAAGGAAGTGACGCTCTATATTTACCGCGAAACCATCTTATTGTCTATCATAGGGATCCTCATGGGATTAGTTGGTGGTTATTATCTTCATCAATTCCTCATTGCTATGATTGCACCAGATGCCATTCTCTTTTACCCTAAAGTGGGACTTGGCGTTTTCCTCTTCCCTGTTGGAGGAATGCTCCTTCTCTTGATCCTGTTAGGAATTTATGTTGACCATTATCTTCGAAAAGTAGACATGCTCGAAGCCCTCAAATCAGTAGACTAAGATACAAAGCCGTTAAGCAACTCTTTGGAAAAAGATAAATCCAACGACGAAGCGTCCGCTTCTAGCCTGAGTTTTCATTTCTGGTAGCATGGAATGTTCATAAAACTTTCACCTTTGGGTGGAAGTTTTTCTTCTCTTTGTTATAATGGAGAGAAGGAGAAGATCATGACTAAAATTGCTTTACTTTCAGATATTCATGGAAATACGACAGCATTGGAAGCTGTCCTAGAGGATAGTCGAAAAGCCAAGGTGGATGAATATTGGCTCTTGGGAGATAGTTTGATGCCGGGGACAGGGAGACGGGCCCTCTTGGAGCTGTTAGAGGAGCTACCGATTACGGTCAAAGTCCTTGGAAACTGGGAAGATAGTCTTTGGCGGGCTATGAGGGGGATGTTGGATGAGACCAGACCCAGTCATCGCTACCTCATGCGCCAGTGTCAATATATTCTTGAAGAAATCACGCCCCAGGAAATTGAAGACATGCAGAAAATGCCCATGCAGGTCCATAGAGAAATCGCAGGTTTAAAGATCGGCATTACCCACCACTTACCTGATAAGAATTGGGGTCGCGAATTGATCCACATTGGTGAGCAGAAGGATTTTGATCGCTTGGTGACAAACCCGTCTTGTGATATTGCAGTCTACGGACACATTCACCAGCAGTTTTTCCGCTACGGGACAGGAGGAGAACTGATTATCAATCCTGGATCGATCGGTCAACCTTTCTTTTTGGAAAAGAATCTTCGCAAGGACCTTCGGGCCATGTATGCCATTCTCGAATTTGATCAAATGGGGCTAAAAGATGTCGATTTTAGACGGGTGGACTATGATGTCCAAAAAGAACTGCAACTGGCAAAAGACCTCCATCTTCCTTATTACCAAGTATATTATGAAAGTTTGGTCAATGGCATTCATCATACCCACAATCATGAGCTCCTTCATGAAATTGAGCAGAGAGAAGGTCATGATCGAGAAATCGATGCTTGGCTAGAGGACTTCTTCCAATAGTGTAACTGTTGACATTACAACTGAAAAGAGTATAATAGGAATAACGAAAGTCGTCCCTTGACGGTTGTTCAATAGACTCTACCTTCAAAAACGGGTAGAAAGGAGTGAAGTTATGCAAATTTCGAGTCGCTTTACCATTGGGACTCATGTCTTGATCATGATTGCTCTACAAGGAGAGAAAACAAAAGTAACCAGTGATTTTTTGGCAGGAAGTGTCGGCGTGAACCCTGTTATTATTCGAAAGACCTTGTCTCAGTTGAAGAAAGCTGGATTGATTCATGTAGCGCGTGGGACAGGCGGAGCTGAGCTCGCAAAAGCAGCCGATGAGATCAGCCTGCTGGATATCTATCAAGCAGTAGAATGCTTAGGTTCGACAGGTCAATTATTTGGTTTTCATGACAATCCGAATCCAGCCTGCCCAATTGGCCACAATATCCATAATGTTTTAGATGGAAAGCTTGAGGACATTCAGACTGCTATGGAAAAAGAAATGTCCCAAACCACTTTAAAAGACGTCGTAGAAGATACGCAGAAAAGAATGAAACTCGAATCGGTTTCATAAGAAAAAAGAGAGTGGGACAGAAATCGGTCATTCGTTAGAATTCGATTTCGTCGTCCCACCTCCGCACAGTTGAGTAGGGCTGTAAAAGCTGATGAAATCAG
>JAWGXY010000087.1:0-7781 GCA_032572035.1 Streptococcus parasanguinis | reverse complement strand
TTATTATAAAGAGTAAAGGAGTCATCCATGTTAGAAATTAGACATTTAGAAAAAAGCTTTGGAAATAAGCAGGTCCTCTTTGGAGTGGATCTGACAGCTCAACAAGGGCATATCCTTGGTTTGGTTGGGAAAAATGGGGCCGGAAAAACCACCATTTTCCACAGCATCCTGCGCTTTTTGGACTACAGCGGTGAGATCCGCCTAGATGGCAAAGCGATTACGCAAGAAACCTACAAAGAAATTGGCTATTTGCCGGAAGAGCGCAGTCTCATGCCAAAACTCACGATTTTTGAGCAGGTCCGCTATTTGGCTGCCTTAAAAGGAATGAGCACTGCTGAGGTCAAGGAAAAATTACCGACCTGGATGGAAAAACTCCAAGTAAAAGGAAAATTGACCGATAAAATCAAGAGTCTCTCAAAAGGGAACCAACAGAAGGTTCAATTGATCATCACCTTGATCCATGAGCCTAAATTGATCATTTTAGATGAACCCTTTAGCGGCTTGGATCCGGTCAATACAGAAGTGCTCAAGCAGGTCATCTTTGAAGAAAAAGAGCGTGGGGCAACCATTATCTTTTCTGACCACGTCATGACCAATGTCGAAGAGTTGTGTGATGATATCCTAATGATCCGTGATGGTTCGGTTGTCCTTTCGGGGCCAGTCCAAGAGGTCCGTAATAGCTATGGCAAGACTCGTCTCTTTGTTTCTAACGACTTTAGCAAAGAAGAGCTAGAAGCTCTGCCACACGTGACCAAGGTCAGCATGACCAAGCAAGGGACTTGGAAGCTGATCTTGGATGATGCATCAGCTGGTCCAGAATTATTTGACCGCTTGACCAAGGGCCACTACCTAGCAACCTTTGACCACCAAGCCCCAACTATTGATGAGATCTTTAAACTTGAATCAGGAGTAGAAGTATGAAACAGATGTTTGTCGTAATGAAAGAAACCTATATCAGACAAGTGAAATCATGGAGTTTCCTCTTCATGGTCTTCGGTCCCTTCCTCTTTTTAGGATTGAGCATTGGAATCGGTTATCTGACAGGTTCTTCTACAGATGCCAAAAACCAGGTGGCCTTGGTGACAGAAGTTCCAGCTGTCAAAGAAAGTCTCAAAGGAACTGATGGCTTGACCTTGGACTACAAGGATGAAGCTGCAGCTAAAAAAGCCATCAAGGATGAGAAAGCAGCTGCTTACCTAACGGTCGATGAAAAAGATGGCCAGCTAGAAGCCACTTATGTGGGCGACCAAGCCATGAAAACAGATTTGAAAACCCTTGTCGCTGCGAAATTAAGCCAAGTCCAACAGGGGATCAATATGGCCCGTGCTAATCTAAGCAAAGAGCAACTGACAGCCTTGTCTCAACAGGTTTCTCTGAAAGAAAAAATTGACGAGAAAAAAGAAGGCTTGAAAATGGTGCAAACCATGGTTGCAGGTGGTCTGGGAATGTTGCTTTATATGATTTTGATCTTCTACTCTAGTATCACAGCCCAGGAAGTGGCCAGTGAAAAAGGAACTAAGATCATGGAAGTGGTCTTCTCTAGTATCAAAGCAACCGACTATTTCTTCGCACGCATGCTCGGACTCTTCGGAGTGATCTTTACCCACATTTTTGTCTATGTAGTTGGTCTAGTAGCCGTTTGGATCTTTAGAGCAGATATCCCAGTTGTCAAGGATTTTCTCGCTCCAAACTCTCCAATTACCCAACACCTAGCAGAAGCGATCTCACTTAATACCGTTTTCTTCATTATCCTTGGGATCTTTATGTATGTGGTGCTCTCTGCCTTCTTAGGCTCTACAGTTGCACGACCTGAAGATTCAGGAAAAGCGATTTCGCCACTGATGATGTTAGTCCTCTTTAGCTTCTTTGGGGTAACCACCTTGGGAAGTGCCGGTGATGTCTTCTTATTGAAGATCGGTTCCTACATTCCATTCATTTCAACCTTCTTCATGCCTTTCCGTACCATTAATGGCTATGCGACTGGTCTTGAATCTTGGGCTTCATTGGGAATTGCGGTTCTCTTTACCATCGTGGGAACAGTGCTCATCGCTCGAATCTACGCGAGCTTAATCCTCCAAACCGATGACCTCGGACCATGGAAGACCATCAAACGTGCTCTTAGCTATCGCTAATCAAACAAGCTCTCAGTTACAGCTGAGGGCTTTTAGCATGCATTGAAATTTATCAGTGGGCTATTTAAAACGATATTCCTACAGGCTAACATGTATTTTTTATTAAATTATGATATGATGGAGGGGAATAAAGAGAATAGAGAAAAGGACGAATGAGACTCTATATCAAAGGCGATTATACAAAAAGAGTACCTTATGGCTATTTGGAACTAGCTGGTAAAATGTGGTTTCCAGAAGATGAACAAATTTCTTACTCAAATGCTGGGGACAATGATGCATTGCAAGACGATTTTTCCTTAAATTTATCCCTGAGGAAAGGCACTGCCGATAAGAGATGGTCTAATATCCCCCTAAAGGAAGGAGTACGAAGACTCTTTTCACATCTTGACGAATGTATTGACCTAGAGTTTGAAGATGCATTCGCTACAGACTTCAATGAAAAAGGGAACTATCTCCGCATTTTAACCAAGCATCTGGAAGTTTTAACAGTTGATAAACGAGCCATGTACATTATGGCGCTTGAGATTGCAAAGGTGATTGATGGGCAAATTAGCGAGGATAATAAGAAGACATGGCTAACAGTCGAGGAGTTTAGGAAAAAGCGCGAGGTTATTCTATCTCTAACTTTTGAAGAAGCAAATGAACTAAGTTTGACTGAAATTCAAACGATGGATGTGGTAGACGACCCTCTTTGGGAGGAAGAAGCCAATCGTCGAAAAGAATATATACTAGCACATGGAGGCGATATCTCAGATTTATGAGACTATACATCAAAAGTGATTTTAAGAAAAAAATAACCTTTACGACAAGAGAGTTGCTCTGGAAAATGTGGTTTAAGGAATGGCAGGGTCATCCTATTACATACTCAAACGTTGGTGATGATGAGATGTTGCAAGACGATTTTTACTTTGTAGTAAGCTTTGATAAATGGCGTTTTTGTGACTCAAGATGGGATAGTATCCCCTCTTATGATTTAAACAATCCGTGGAATTCCTATAAATATGAAAATATATCCCTTGAATTTGAAAAAACTTTCATTACAGAGTGGAGAGAACGTGGGGATTATTTACGTATCGCAACTTCTCATACAGATGTTTTAACAGTTGATAAACGTGCGATGTATATTATGGCAGTCGAGGTTGCTGGTGCAATTGATGGAAAAATTAGTTCGGACGGCAAACAGACTTGGATAGATGTAGAGACTTTTAAGGAGTTGCACAAGGATATATTATCCCTAACCTACGATCAAGCAACTGAAATCAGTGTGGAGGAACTGAAAAGTTTGAAACCTGTAGAAGATCCTTTGTGGGATGAAGAAGAACGACTTCGTGAGGAATACATCAAAATCCATGGTGAACGTGTTTATGACGACGAGGAAGAAGATTGAGAATTTATATCAAAGGTGATTATAATAGAAAAGTGCCTTTTGGATACAGAGAACTTGCATGGAAAATGTGGTTCAAGGAACGGAAAGGTCAAAAAATAAGTTTCTCACATGTCGGAGATGATGAGATGCTACAAGATGACTTCTATCTATCTTTACGGTTAGATAAGTGGGGAGCAAGTGGCTCTCGTTGGAAAGAGGTCAAGGTTAAAGGTGGCAGTGCAATTAATTCCCAAATATATGAAAATATTGATTTGGATTATGCAGGAAGTTATGAAAGTGACGGTAGAGAAAAGGGAAAATATCTAAGAATCGCTTCGAATTATCTAGATGTATTAACAGTTGATAAACGAGCTTTGTATATAATGGCACTCGAAATTGCGACTGCGATTGATGGGAAAATTAGTGAAGATGATAAGAAAACATGGCTAACAGTCGAGGAATTCAAGGAAAAGCACCAAGATATCTTATCTCTAACTTTTGATGAAGCGAATGAAATGAGTCTGGAGGAAATTCAGACGATTGATGCTATTGATGATCCCATCTGGGAAGAATTAGATCGAAAACGTGAGGAATACATCAAAATCCATGGCGAACGTGTTTATGACGATGAGGAAGAAGATTGAGAATTTATATTAAAGGTGACTATACAAAAGAAATCCCGTTTGATTACTTAAAACTAGCAAAGAGAATGTGGTTTGGGGAAAAAGATGGAATAGAACCTGACTTGTCGTATGCAGGGTATCTAGATTTACCAATCGAGAAACTTTCTATCCACTTAAAATTAAATAAGTGGATGCATGATAATAGATGGAGTAATGTTCAGATTAAGGAAGGGATAAAATATGATTTTTTATCCCATAAATATGAAGATATAGAGCTAGACTACGAAGATGCTATGATGTCGGACTTTCGTGAGAAAGGTGAATGTTTAAGAATCGCTACTAAGCACCTTGAACTCCTAACCGTTGATAAACGTGCTTTCTATATTATGGCGATAGAAATTGCGACTGCCATTGAGGGTCAAATCAGCGAAGATGACAAAGAGAGCTGGTTAAGTGTGGAGCAATTTAAAAACCGGCATGAAGCTATTCTTTCGATGAGTTATGAACAGGCTAATAAGCTGAGTCTGGAGGAAATTCCATTTATGGATGATGTGAGAGACCCGGTTTGGGCAGAAGATGACCGCAGAAATGAAGAATACATCCGAATCCATGGAGAAGTGGAGTTGGATGACGAGGACGACGAGTGAAACTGTATCTTAAAGGTAACTACGAAACTAACATCTATCAAGCCTGTATGGAATATCCTTGGAAAATGTGGTTCAAGGAACGTAAGGGAGTGCAGGTTGAGTTTTCTTATGCACGTGATGATGACTTCTATTTTAGTGTTAGTTTGGATAAATTTTCTTCAAATGATGAGCGTTGGGGTATGGCTGATTTTAGAGTAGGCAACGATCCTTGGGCGACTTTTAAGCGTGAAAATATAAATTTAAATTTTGAAGATTCCTATGAAAGCGATGGACGAGAAAAAGGAGACTATCTACGAATCATCACGACTCATAAGGATATTCTAACTGTTGATAAGCGAGCTCTCTATATCCTGGCGATTGAAGTGGCAACTGCAATTGACGGTCACATCAGCGAAGATGACAAGGAAACATGGCTGAGTATTGAAGAATTTAAAACAAAACATGCAGATTTGTTGCATTTGACCTACAATGAAGCGGTTGACATTAGCTTGAAAGAGATAGAAGTAATGAAAGCTGTTGATGAGCCACTCTGGGAAGAATTGGATCGAAAGCGTGAAGAGTATATCCGAATTCATGGAGAAGTGGAGTTGGATGACGAGGAAGAATAAGAAATTCCACTTCAACCAGTAAGCTCTCAGTTACAGCTGAGGGCTTTTTGATTTCACATTGACTTTTGCAAGCCTTTTCACTACAATAGAACTACAGAAAAGGAGGCGGACATGAACTATATTGAGTTTGCTGAAAATGAGCGTCTGTCCACGATTGTCCTTGGGATGATGCGGATCAGTCAGATGAGTGAAGACGAGGTGGAGGCCTTGGTGGAGGCAGTCTTATCGATTGGGATCAACACTTTTGATCTGGCAGATATCTATGGCGATGGCCAGTGTGAGGTCCTGCTGGGCGAGGTTCTCAAGCGCCGTCCGGATCTTCGGGACCAGATGTGGATCCAGTCCAAGTGTGGGATTCGCAAAGACGGCTTTACCTATTTTGATTTTTCGAAGGACTATATTTTGGACTCAGTTGATGGCATCCTCGAGCGTATGCAGATTGAACGCTTGGATAGCCTCCTCCTTCACCGACCGGATGCCCTCGTGGAGCCGGAAGAAGTGGCGGAAGCTTTTGATCACTTGGAGCAAGCGGGCAAGGTCCGTCATTTTGGGGTATCCAATCAAAACCCCATGATGATGGAATTGCTTAAGACAGCTGTCAAACAACCTCTCAAGGTCAACCAGTTGCAGTTGAGTGCCGCCTTTACACCGAGCTTTGAGGCTGGTTTTCATGTCAATATGGAAGGGCCTAAAGCAGCCGTGCGAGATGGCAGTGTCTTTGAGTATTGCCGCTTAACTGATACGGTGATTCAGGCCTGGTCTGTCCTCCAGCATGGCTATTTCAAGGGGAATTTTGTCGGCAAAGAAGAGTTTGCGGCCCTCAATCATGTCCTTAATGACTTGGCGAAAAAATACCAAGTCACACCGACAGCTATCGCTCTCGCTTGGGTCCTTCGCTACCCAGGTAAGATGCAGGCCGTCATTGGAACAACCAAACCCCTGCATGTCCTTGAAGCAGGGAAAGCAGCAACAGTCACCCTAACGCGCAAGGAATGGTACCAAATCTACTTGGCTGCAGGGAATGATTTGCCTTAGAATCTTGTTAGTAAACCAGATTCCACTCCTATCAGTGGGCTGGTTTTTTGTTTGGTAGTTTTCAGATTTTTCTTGACAAGTCTTTCTTTTTTATGGTATTCTTTATGCAACAAGTGTTGCGCAACGAATGTTGCGTGAAAGGAGTCTTATGCCACCCAAGGTTAAATTTAGTAAAGAGGCTATCATTGGGGCAGCTTTACAATTGGTGAGAGAAGAGGGAATGGCTAGTTTAACTGCTCGAGCATTAGCGGAGAAACTGGGAGCCACACCGAGAGTCATTTTTGGGCAATTTGCCAATATGGCTAAGTTACAGGCAGAGGTTATTGGTGCTGCGGAGATGGTGGTGGTGGAGTATATTCGCAAGGCCTTAGAAGATGAAAAGCCTTTCCGATCTGTCGGGGTTGCTTATATCCTCTTCGCCTCAAAAGAACCCCAACTCTTTCAATTGCTTTTCCAAAATCCTAGCAAAGAGCCGATTCGTCGCTTTCAAGATTTTCTTCCCATGAAGGATCATAGTTACCAATTGATTCTGGATTCGATTGTCGCAGACTATCCTTTGACTGTAGAGGAGGCTAGTCGCTTGTACCAGCATCTATTTATCTACTCGCACGGGATGGCTTCAATGGTTGCTTCTGGCATTTATCAGTTCGGCATGGAAGAAGTGATTGGATTACTGACAGAGGTTTGTCAATCTCTCATCAAAGAAATGGTAGGAAAGAAATGATTCAACTAAAAAATGTGCACAAAAGCTACGGCCAAACCAAGGTTTTAAAGGGGATTGACTTGCAGATTCAAGACCAGGATGATGTGGTTATCCTCGGTCCTTCTGGATCAGGGAAATCAACTCTCTTAAATGTGCTGTCAGGATTAGAAAAGGTAGACGAGGGGCATATCCTCATTCAAGGACAAGATTTATCGCAACTCACGGATGCTCAATTGACGGCCTTTAGACGGGAGAAGATTGCCTTTATTTTCCAGCAGTATTATCTATTGCCTAATCTAACGGTCAGACAAAATGTAAAAATGGGTGCTGACCTGGCAAACAATCATGATTTTTTGCAGATCATCGAGGATTTGGGGCTTGGCGATAAGCTGGACAAGTATCCGAGTGAATTGTCGGGTGGGGAACAGCAGAGAGTCTCCATTGCTCGGGCCTTGGCCAAAAAGCCAGAGATTCTCTTCTTGGATGAGCCGACGGGTGCCCTCGATGAAGAAACAGGGCGCAAGATTCTCGACTATATCTGGGAACTGAAGGAAAAGCTGGGCTTTACCCTCATCATGGTGACGCACAACCAAAATATTGCGGATATGGCCAGAACCATCATTCGTGTCAATAGTGGCAAGATTACCCAAGTTGTGACCAATGATCA
>JAWGXY010000086.1:0-7846 GCA_032572035.1 Streptococcus parasanguinis | reverse complement strand
GCCATCCAGCAAACAGTGGTGTAAGATTATCCTGCAAAGAAAAAGATTGAAAACCAGCCTGTATCTAGTATATAGGCTGGTTCTATGCTATAATGAAGTGATAATAGTGAGGTGATCCAGATGTATATTGAAATGGTAGATGAGACTGGTCAAGTCTCTGACGAAATCTTAAAACAAACGCAAGAAATTTTAGAATTTGCTGCTCAAAAAATTGGAAAAGAAGACAAGGAAATGGCTGTGACTTTTGTAACCAATGAACGCAGTCATGAACTAAATCTTGAATACCGTGATACGGATCGTCCGACGGATGTCATCAGTTTAGAATACAAGCCAGAGATGGAGATTTCTTTTGACGAGGAAGACCTTGCAGAAAATCCAGAATTGGCAGAGATGATGGCTGAATTCGATACCTATATTGGTGAGCTCTTTATTTCAATTGACAAAGCGCGTGAGCAAGCCGAAGAATATGGCCACAGCTTTGAGCGCGAAATGGGATTTTTAGCAGTGCATGGTTTTCTTCACATCAATGGCTATGATCACTATACGCCGGAGGAAGAAAAGGAAATGTTTGGCTTACAGGAAGAGATTTTGACAGCCTATGGACTCACAAGACAATAAGCGAAAATGGAAAAATCGGGACTTCACTTCAAGCCTGGAGTTTGCGATAACAGGAATTTTTACTTCGATCAAAGAAGAGCGCAATATGCGCAAGCATGCCTTATCAGCCCTTGTAGCAATTCTTGCTGGTTTGGTGTTTAGGATTTCTGCGACAGAGTGGCTCTTTTTATTGCTCAGTATCACCTTGGTGATTGCTTTTGAAATTATGAATTCAGCCATTGAAAATGTGGTGGATTTAGCGAGTAACTACCATTTCTCCATGTTGGCAAAGAATGCCAAAGACATGGCAGCTGGAGCAGTCCTCGTCGTATCAGGTTTTGCCCTACTAACAGGACTGGTGATTTTTGTGCCCAAATTCTGGGCCTTGGTATTTGGATAAGAGGGAGTATGCCCTCGTGAAAGGATAATATGACATTTAAATCAGGTTTTGTAGCCATTTTAGGACGTCCCAATGTTGGGAAGTCAACTTTTTTGAACCACGTCATGGGGCAAAAGATTGCCATCATGAGTGACAAGGCGCAGACAACGCGCAATAAGATTATGGGGATTTATACGACGGATAAGGAACAGATCGTCTTTATCGATACCCCAGGGATTCACAAACCCAAGACAGCGCTTGGAGACTTCATGGTGGAGTCGGCCTATAGCACCCTTCGTGAAGTGGATACCGTTCTCTTTATGGTGCCAGCAGATGAGCCACGTGGGAAGGGCGATGACATGATCATCGAGCGCCTCAAGGCTGCTAAGGTGCCGGTTATTCTGGTGGTCAACAAGATCGACAAGGTGCACCCTGACCAACTCTTGGCGCAAATCGATGACTTCCGTAGTCAAATGGATTTCAAGGAAATCGTGCCGATTTCAGCCCTTCAAGGAAACAATGTTTCACGTTTGATTGATATTTTAAGTGAAAACTTAGAAGAAGGTTTCCAATATTTCCCTGCCGATCAAATCACCGATCACCCAGAGCGCTTCTTGGTCTCTGAAATGATCCGTGAAAAGGTTTTGCATTTGACGCGGGAAGAAATTCCTCACTCTGTTGCCGTAGTGGTGGATTCTATGAAGCGGGATGAAGAAACCGATAAGGTTCATATCCGTGCAACCATCATGGTCGAGCGCGATAGCCAAAAAGGGATTGTCATCGGAAAAGGTGGCGCCATGCTTAAGAAGATTGGAACCCTTGCGCGGAAGGATATCGAGCTCATGCTAGGGGACAAGGTCTTCCTAGAAACCTGGGTCAAGGTCAAGAAAAATTGGCGGGATAAGAAATTGGATCTTGCCGATTTCGGATACAACGAAAAAGAATATTAAGAAGAGGTGGGCAGAAGGCCTGCTTCTTGTTTTTGAAAGGAGTTCTATGCCTGAATTACCAGAAGTAGAGACGGTTCGACGCGGTCTTGAGAAATTAATTCTTGGAAAAACCATTCAGTCAGTGGAAGTAAAGTATCCTAAGATGATTCATACGGATCTAGATGCTTTTTGTCAAGATCTCCCAGGTCAAGAAATTCGATCCATGGGACGCCGCGGGAAATACCTCTTGTTTTATCTGACGGATCTGGTCCTCATCTCGCATTTGCGGATGGAAGGTAAGTATTTCTTTTATCCAGACGAAGTCCCTTTTCGCAAGCACGCCCATATCTTCTTTCACTTTACAGATGGCAGCACCCTGGTCTATGAAGATGTCCGCAAGTTTGGGACCATGGAAGTCTTAGTACCTGAGCTTGTAGACAGCTACTTTTTGGCGAAAAAGATTGGTCCAGAACCAACAGAATCAGATTTTAAAGGGCCAGCCTTCCAAGCAGCTCTTAAAAAATCAAAGAAACCCATTAAATCAGCTCTTTTAGACCAAAAATTAGTGGCTGGTCTGGGCAATATCTATGTAGATGAGGTCCTTTATCGAGCCAAGGTTCACCCAGCTCGTTTGGGTCAAAGCTTGACTGCTAGAGAAGCCAAAGCCATCCGAAAGGAAACAATCGCCGTATTAGCTCAGGCTGTCGAAAAAGGTGGCTCCACTATTCGCTCTTACAGCA
Source organism: Streptococcus parasanguinis (assembly GCA_032572035.1). Lineage (GTDB taxonomy): Bacteria > Bacillota > Bacilli > Lactobacillales > Streptococcaceae > Streptococcus > Streptococcus parasanguinis_AB. The sequence goes on along the minus strand of JAWGXY010000086.1, from coordinate 5,201 downwards.
ATGCTTTTGGAGAGGATGGTACCATGCAGGAGGAACATCAGGTCTATGGAAAGACAGGTCAGCCGTGTTTGCGCTGCAGGACACCGATTGAGAAAATCCAGCTGGGTGGACGCGGAACCCATTTTTGCCCGCACTGTCAAAAGGAGAACTAGATGGCAAGAATCATTGGATTAACAGGAGGGATTGCTTCAGGAAAGTCCACTGTCACCTCCTATTTGAAAGAAAAAGGTTATCCTGTCATTGATGCTGATCGAGTGGTCCATGACTTGCAAGTTCCAGGAGGGGCCCTTTACCGTGTCCTAGTAGACCATTTTGGGAAGGGGATACTCACAGAAAATGGAGAACTGGATCGCGTCGCTCTAGGTCAACGTATTTTTTCAAATCCTAGTGAACGAGACTGGTCCAATCGCGTCCAAGGCCGGCTCATTCGTGAGGCTTTGGCAGATGCAAGAGACAGACAAGCTGCTCAATCCGGTCTCTTTTTTATGGATATTCCCCTCTTGATCGAGCAGCACTATGAAGGGTGGTTTGAGGCTGTATGGTTGGTAGCTGTCTCAAAAGAAACCCAGCTCAAGCGCCTGGTGGAACGCAACCACTTATCAGAACTACAGGCTAAAGAACGCATCGTTGCCCAAATGCCGCTAGATGAAAAAAGAGCCCATGCAGATCTGGTCTTAGACAATAATGGCGATCTAACTGCTCTCTATGCCCAATTAGATGCAGCCCTAAAACAATTAGAAAGAAGATGATTTTATCACAAGAGAAATCAATTGGCGTAAAAATCTATATATTGCCTGGATCGGGTGCTTTTTCATCGGAGCTAGCCTTTCGTTAGTTGTGCCTTTTATGGCCCTATTTGTTGAAGAGTTGGGCGTTACGGGCAAGGCTGTTCCCTTTTATGCTGGGATTGCCGTCGCGAGTTCTTCTGTAACCTCTGCGATCATGTCTCCCATCTGGGGGAGCCTGGCCGACCGCTATGGTCGAAAACCCATGATGCTCAGGGCTTCTATTGCTATGACCCTGACCATGGGAGGGATCGCCTTTGTGCCATCCGTCTTTTGGCTCTTGGTTTTACGCTTTCTCAACGGTGTCTTTTCAGGTTTTGTCCCTAATAGTACAGCCTTGATTGCCAGTCAAGTTCCCAAGGACCAATCTGGCTATGCCCTAGGGACCTTGTCGACCGGTGTCGTAGCTGGAACCTTGATGGGGCCTTTGATTGGGGGACTCATTGCTGAAAATCTGGGAATACGCAATGTCTTTCTTTTGGTTGGATTTTTCTTATTTCTAGTCTCCCTTTTAACCTTCTGGGGTATCGAGGAAGAGTATGAGCCCCTTCCAAAAGAAGAACAAAAATCCAGTTGGCAGTTGCTCAAGTCCATTCAGCAGAAGGATATTCTCTTGGGCCTCTTTTTGACCAGCATGACCATTCAAATGATCGCCCAATCTATTTCTCCGATCCTGCCTCTTTATGTGCGAGCTTTGGGACAAAGAGATAACCTGATCTTTGTATCGGGGATGATTGTTTCGGCTATGGGAGTCTCTAGTATGCTCTTTTCAGGTTGGATGGGAAAACTCGGAGACCGAATTGGGAATCACCGGCTCTTATTAATCGCCCTTCTTTATAGTGGCTGTCTCTATATCCTTTGTGCCCAAGCGCAAACACCCCTACAATTAGGAATCTTACGCTTCCTCTTTGGGATCGGGACAGGGGCCCTACTACCAGGAGTTTCTGCATTATTGAATCGTTTAACCCCTCCTGAAGGGATTTCTCGGATCTTTAGCTACAACCAGCTCTTTTATTATTTAGGTGGCGTGTTAGGGCCAATGATGGGATCGAGTATTTTCATGCATTTTGGCTATCATTGGGTATTTTACGGTACAGCCCTTTTAGCCTTTACCGATTTGATGTTCCTCTTATTCTTATTTAGAAAGTATTTGAAAGTGAGAGACGTACGTGCGAATTAAAGTTCAATTGACCTGCACCAGCTGTGGGAGTCAGAATTATTTGACTAGTAAAAATACCAAAACCCATCCCGAAAAGATCGAGGTCTTGAAGTATTGTCCTAAGGAAAGAAAAGTAACCTTACATATTGAATCAAAATGATTTTCATGGTATAATAGTGAAGATTTTAAGGAGTTTTGAATATGAGCGGAGCATTAACAACTATTTTACTAGTATTATCAGTATTGATTATTATCGCAATTTTTATGCAACCAACAAAAAACCAATCGAGCAACGTCTTTGACGCAAGTTCAAATGACTTGTTTGAACGTTCAAAAGCCCGCGGGTTTGAAGCCGTGATGCAGCGTTTAACAGCTATTATGATCTTCTTTTGGTTATTGATCGCGATGATCTTAATGGTACTTTCTAGTAGATAAGATAGGCTCAGACAATGTCTTTGCCTATTTTTATTTTGTAAAACAAAGACACAAGTAGATAGAAAAAAGGAGGCTGGATAACCAGCAAATAAATCAATGAAAACAAGTATTAAAGAATATTTACAAGAGCATGACAAAGCCCGGATCAATGATCTGGCAGCAGCTCTAGGAAAGGAAGGGTCTAAGGATTTCCGTGACTTGGTCAAAACCATCTCTCTGATGGAACGCCGCCATGAGTTGAAATTCGAAGATGATGGCTCTCTTCGTTTGGCTCAAAAGAAGGCCCCAGCTATTACCCTCAAGGGGATCTTTCATGCGCATAAAAATGGCTTTGGCTTTGTCAGTTTAGAAGGTGAAGAAGAGGACCTCTTTGTTGGTCGAAATGATGTCAATCACGCTATCGATGGGGACACCGTTGAGATCGTCATTACCAAGGTAGCAGACCGAAACAAAGGAACGGCAGCAGAAGCTAAGATTATTGATGTCTTGGAGCATAGCATTAAAACGGTAGTTGGACAAATCGTTCTGGATGAGGAAAAGCCTAAATATGCCGGCTACATTCGTTCGAAAAATCAAAAGATCAGCCAGCTGATCTATGTGAAGAAGCCAGCCATCCAATTGGAAGGGACCGAAATCCTCAAGGTCGAAATTGATCAATACCCGAGCCGCAAGCACAATTATTTTGTGGCGACTGTGCGGGATGTGGTCGGTCATGTAACCGATCCAGGAATCGATGTCTTGGAAGTGTTAGAATCCATGGACATTGTCTCAGAATTTCCAGAAGAAGTGCTGAAAGAGGCTGAGAATGTTCCAGATGCACCATCTAAAAAGGATTTAGAGGGACGCTTGGATCTGCGAGAGGAGATCACCTTTACCATTGATGGGGCAGATGCCAAAGACTTGGACGATGCGGTCCATATCAAGCTACTCAAGAACGGCAACTTTGAGCTGGGTGTTCACATCGCAGATGTTTCTTATTACGTTAAGGAAGGTTCAGCACTCGACAAGGAAGCTCTAAATCGGGCGACTTCTGTCTATGTGACCGACCGAGTTGTACCCATGTTGCCAGAGCGTCTCTCCAATGGGATCTGTTCTTTGAATCCGAATGTGGACCGCCTGACCCAGTCTGCCATCATGGAGATTGATCCACATGGCAAGGTCGTCAAGCATACCATTACCCAAACAGTGATCAATACAACCTTCCGAATGACCTATAGCGACGTCAATGATATCTTAGCAGGCGACGAAGAAAAGGCTCAAACCTTTAAGAAAATTGTCCCAAGTATTCATCAAATGGCCACCTTGCATGGTATTTTAGAGAGCATGCGGATTCGTCGCGGAGCCCTCAATTTTGATACCAATGAAGCTAAAATTCTGGTCAATAAAGAAGGAAAACCGGTCGATATTGTCCTTCGCCAAAGAGGAATTGCCGAGCGGATGATCGAGTCCTTTATGCTGATTGCCAATGAAACAGTGGCGGAGCACTTTACGCGACTGAAACTGCCGTTCATCTACCGGATCCACGAAGATCCGAAAGCAGAAAAAGTACAGAAGTTTATCGATTATGCTTCTAGCTTTGGGATCCAGATCTACGGAACGGCTAGTGAGATGAGCCAAGAAGCCCTGCAAGAAATTATGCGCAAGGTTGAAGGAGAACCCTATGCAGATGTCCTTTCGATGATGTTGTTGCGCTCGATGCAACAGGCCCGCTATTCAGAGCACAACCATGGCCACTATGGGCTTGCTGCTGAGTATTATACCCACTTTACCAGTCCCATCCGTCGGTATCCGGACCTGATGGTTCATCGAATGGTGCGCGAATACGGGAAATCCCAAGAAGTGGCAGAACACTTTGAACAAGTCCTTCCAGACATTGCCAGCCAATCCTCTAGTCGGGAACGCCGAGCTATTGATGCGGAGCGCGAAGTAGAAGCCATGAAGAAGGCTGAATACATGGAAGACTATGTTGGGGAAGAGTATGATGCCGTGGTTTCCAGTGTGGTAAAATTTGGCCTCTTTGTGGAGTTGCCAAATACGGTTGAAGGCTTGATCCATATTACCAATCTCCCTGAATTCTACTATTTTAATGAACGGGATCTAACCCTTCGCGGAGAAAAATCAGGAGTGACCTTCCGTGTCGGTCAGCAAATCCGGATCAAGGTAGAAAGAGCCGACAAGATGACAGGAGAGATTGATTTCTCTTATATTCCAAGTGAATGGGATGTCGTCGAAAAAGGTCTCAAGTCTAAAGGACGTGACCGAGATGGCAATCGTAGAGATCGCAGACGCAAGGACAAAAAAGTTTCTAAGGGATCAACCGCTAGAAAAGATGACAAGCGGAAAGATTCTTCCTCTAAATCCAAAAAGAAAAAAGGGAAGAAACCATTTTACAAGGAAGTAGCAAAGAAAGGAGCCAAACATGGCAAAGGGCGAAGGAAAGGTAGTCGCGCAAAATAAAAAGGCGAGACATGACTACACCATCGTGGATACGATTGAAGCAGGGATGGTGCTGACGGGGACAGAGATCAAAAGTGTCCGTGCGGCACGCATTAACTTGAAAGATGGCTTTGCACAAGTAAAAAATGGCGAAGTTTGGCTTAGCAATGTCCACATTGCCCCTTATGAGGAAGGCAATATCTGGAACCAAGATCCAGACCGTCGTCGCAAGCTCCTTCTTCATAAAAAGCAAATCCAAAAGCTGGACCAAGACACCAAAGGGACCGGAATGACCTTGGTGCCTTTGAAGGTCTATCTCAAGGACGGCTATGCCAAATTGCTTTTGGGACTCGCTAAAGGGAAACATGATTATGACAAGCGTGAAT
>JAWGXY010000085.1:0-8132 GCA_032572035.1 Streptococcus parasanguinis | reverse complement strand
CATCATCCTCAATGCGGATGATCAATCCTGAATCCTGTTTCTGAACAGAAACTTCAATATGTCCCTGACCTTCCTTTTCCTTAATGCCATGGTAAAGGGCATTTTCTACCAAGGGCTGTAGCACCAACTTGGGCAAGACTAGCTTATCAAAGGCAGGATTTTCCTCAATCTCATATTCCAGCTTATCCCCATAACGTTGTTTCTGGATAAAGAGATACTGGCGGACATGGTTGATTTCGTCAGACAGGCAAATCAAATCCTTACCCTGATTGGGAGCCAAGCGGAAATAGGTTGCCAAGGACTTGGTCACCTGAACCACTCGCTGACTATCCTGAAATTCAGCCATCCAGATGATGGTGTCCAAAGTGTTATAGAGGAAATGCGGATTAATCTGAGCTGAAAGTGCCCGCAACTCGTACCGCCGTGCGTTCTGTTCCTCTTCCTTGACCTGTTGCATAAGGTGATCGATTTGGTCCAACATGGCATTAAAAGCTTGAGCGAGGTCCATCAATTCTGGAGATCCTTTGGCTGCAGCCCTCAAGTGGGCATCTCCTGCTCCAATCCTCAAAATGATGGTCTGAAGGTCTCGTAAGGGTTTGATCCACAAACGCAGAACAAAGCCAATCCCTATTAAACACATGATCAAAGCTAGTAATCCTAGACCAATGAAAGAGTATAGGAGCTGCGACTGAAGCATCTGAAGTCCTTCAAGTGAAGCCACTCCAATCAAGGTCCAATCACTATCTGGAATTGGAACCTGATAGATAAAATTCTGCCCTCCTTTTGCATAACCATCTTTCACAGCAATATAGGGCTGCATGGCCTGCATTTCTTGACTGGAAGAATAGACCGCCTTTTTAGGATGGTAGACAAACTCATGCTTTTGATTAATGATAAAGCTAAAGCCTTGCTTCCCTAGTTGCAGGTGATCCAAGTATGCCTGAAGGCTATCGTAGCCAATATCCAAGCGTACTACTCCGAGATTTTGGCCAGCCTGATCGACCACTTCTTGGGTAATAGAAACCACCCATTTTTCTTTTTCCGAAGTCAAGGATTCCTTTCGAGCTGGCGTCAAAACTGGCATGGCTCTTTCTTTAATCGCCTCTTGATACCAACTTTCATTCATCATATCTGAAGAAGTCTGCATGCTGATTTTGGAATCTGTCGCTACCAGACGTCCATCCTTGGTCACCAAGACCGCTGAGACCAAGTCCGGATCCGTTTCAATCATCGTTCGCATCAGGTGTTGAACCGTTTCTTGATCCGCACTCCTATCTTGGGCAAATTGGCGAACAGCCTGTTCCTTGCTAAGCACCGTTGTGGTCTGCTTTAATTTTTTTAGATAGGAGGTAATAAACTGACTGCTTTGATCGATACTATTTCTTGTCGTCCGCTCCGTTAGCTGGCGGATCGTCCCTGAACTCGTTTGATAATAGAGGCCACCAATAAGACCAAAAAGTAGGAGAATGAATAGAAAAAAGTAGAGGACCAGCTGAATCAGCAAGGGATATCGTTTCATTCATGCTCTCCTTTTTTGTACTGCCTTGGTGTCACCCCAACAATCTGCTTAAAGCGTTGAGAAAAATAGTTCATATCTTCAAAACCAACCTGATCGGCGATCTCATAAATCTTTAGATCTGTCGTGAGAAGTAAGAGTTGAGCCTTCTTCATTCGCTCTTGAATGAGGTAGTCTTGGAAGGGGAGTCCCAATTTTTTCTTGATCAATACACTTAGATAAGAGGCACTAAAACCAAGTTGATAGGCCAAATCCTTTAGGGTTAACTGGGAATCTGCTAAACGAGCATGAATGGCTTCTTCCAAGTCTGTCGAATAACCATGACTGACCAAATCTTCGACTTGCGCCTTTTTTCGCTCTTGATCGAGTTTTCCCTTCACCTTTGCTAACATCTCTTCAATATCATCTTTTGAAAAAGGCTTCAGCAAATAATCATCTGCACCTAACTTGATGGCTTTCCTCGCAAACTCAAAGTCATCATAACCTGTCAAAAAAATGATATGACAAGACGGAGACTTCTCTTTGACGAGATGGGCCAGATCCAAGCCGTTCATTTGTGGCATATTGATATCAGTTAGAAGGATGTCGGCTGGTTGCTCTTGAAACTTCTCCCAGGCCTCACGGCCATTTTCTGCCTGGTTGATGACGGTCATTCCAAACTGTTCATAATCCACTAAGGAAGTCAGTCCCTGCCGGATAAGCTCTTCATCTTCCACAATCATGATCGCATACATGTCTTTCACCTACTTGTCTTTGCTATACTTATTATAGCAAATTATGGTTCCAAATGTCTCAGACGTAGTCCAATAAATAACCGTAGCCCTTTTCTTTCATTTCTGCTTTGGGAATGAAGGTAATAGACAAACTATTGATGCAATAGCGAAGGCCGCCTTTTTCCTTGGGACCATCGGTAAAAACATGGCCCAGATGGGAATTTCCCACACGGCTTCGAACTTCTGTCCGAGTCATATTGAAACTCTTATCCTCCTTATAGATGGCTACATCAGGACTAATAGGTCGACTGAAACTCGGCCAACCACAACCCGAATCAAATTTATCCTTAGAGGAAAAGAGCGGCTCACCAGTCACGACATCTACATAAATACCGGCATCAAACTGATCCCAGTAACGATTGGAGAAGGCCCGTTCGGTATCATTTTTTTGTGTCACCGCATACTCTTCAGGAGATAACTTCTTTTTGATCTCCTCATCGCTTGGCTTGGAGTAGCGACTGGCATCAATAACAGGATAAGAAGCCTGATTGACATCGATATGGCAGTACCCATTCGGATGTTTCTTTAGATAATCCTGGTGGTAGTCTTCAGCCTTGATGAAATTGGTCAGTGGCTCTTTTTCCACTGCTAACGGTTTGTCGTATTTTTTTGCTACCTCTTCAAAGACTTGGTTAATGGTTGGAAGGTCCTCTTGAGAGACATAATAGATACCTGTTCGGTATTGAGTCCCTTGATCATTTCCTTGACGATTCTTCGACGTTGGGTCGATAATCCGGAAATAGTGCAGGAGCAATTCTTTCAGAGATACCTGCTTGACATTGTAAGTGATATGAACTGTTTCAGCATGGCCTGTTTGAGGGACCAATTCATACTTGGTCGTTTCTCCCTTCCCATTAGCATAGCCTGATACGGCATCAATCACACCTGGAACACGGGAGAAATATTCTTCTACGCCCCAGAAGCAACCACCAGCCAAATAAATTTCACGCTGATCCTTTGGATCAACCGTTTCCTTTGTTTCCTTTTTGGCTACTGGAGTCTGACTCATCGATGCTTTTTTAATCATCTCAGTGCTTGTTTCTGATTGATCCATTCCGTTTGATCCCTTACTAAAGAAAAAGAAACCAATGAATAGTAAGCCAATGAGAAGGATAGCAAACACTTTCCATTTTGTTTCCATTGTCTATCTCCTTACTGCATGTTCTCTAGGGTCTTGAGGATATCCTCTTTATTCATATAGCCAATATGACTCTTTGCTAAAGTCCCATCACTATTGATAAAGAGCGCCGATGGATATGAACGAATCCCATACTCTTTTAGCAGTTCCCCTTTACTATCTAGCAAGACCGGGAAATCCTTGTAATCCAAAGACTGGTACCAGTTTTTGAAATCTGCTTCCGATTTTTCGCCATTAAAGGTTGGAGCTACAACAGATAAAACCACGTAATCCTTACCCGCCTCTTCTTTTGCCAACTCATTGGTATCCTCTAATGTCGATAGGCAAATAGAGCACCAGGAAGCCCAAAATTTGAGGTAAACTTTCTTTCCCTTGTAATCGGATAAGCGGTAGGTCTTACCGTCTACTCCTTGCAGGTTAAACTCCTTCACTTTCTTGCCAGATGGTTGCCTAGCCCCAGCTTTGGCTGTTTGTTGGCTCATGTCCTTATTGGAAGTAGCCATTCCTTGACTCGAGCAAGCCCCCAAAAGTCCAGTACACAAGAATCCTGCAGCTACTAAAGCTAATTTCTTCATCATCATTACCTCTTTAAATAAGGAGAAAGTCATCCTCAGATGACCTCTCCCTTCTTTCATTAGTTGTCTGATTTCATATCAGATGATTCACTCTTTTCATCTTTCATTTCTGAATCGCTAGATTTCATCTCATCTTTTTTCATATCGTCCTTCATTTCAGAACTGCCGTCAGACATCATAGATGAATCTTTCATGTCTTCTTTTTTCATTTTATCATCGGACATGGATGAATCCTTCATGTCATCCTTCTTCATCATGCTACTATTGTCCATTTTTTTCATATCTGAATCTGATTTTTGACCAGAACAAGCTGCTAAAGTAACGAGGCTAAGCGTAGCAATGGTAAGTGTAAGAATTTTTTTCATGATTTTTCTCCTTTAATCCTATAAGATTAGTGAAACAAAGATGCGAGGCTATTAAGATTTCCTAGCATCAGCAAGATGCCCATCAAGATGATGAGGGCACCACCAATTTTTTTCAAGGTTCCCATGTGGGGCTTGAGTTTAGCAAAATGTTGTAAAACCCAGCTAGAGGCCAGAGCCAAGACTAAGAAGGGTAGCGCCAAGCCTAATGTATAGACCAGCATCAGGAGAGCACCTTGTAAAGCACCATCTCCTCCGGAAGCAGCAATGGCTAGAACAGAACTCAGAACTGGTCCGACACAAGGGGTCCAACCAAAACTGAAGGTGACCCCTATCAGAAAAGCATTGAAGAATTCATTGCGCTCCCGATTCTTTTTGAGTTGGATGGTCTTTTGCTTTTGGAGTTGTCTCAGATTGATCACTTCCATTTGGTGAATCCCTAATAGGATCACAATCCCTCCTAGCAGATAGCGAAACCATGGAGCATAAAGCACCTGGCCAAGGGCCCCTGCACCGTATCCTAGAATCAGGAAAACAGTTGATAGACCTGCGATAAAACAAAGAGTCTTCACCAAGCCATACCAAGAAATTTCTCTTCCAAAAATTCGAACAGTTTTCACACGTTCAGAATCCAATAGAATCCCTACATAGACCGGTATCAGTGGTAAAATACATGGGGAGAAAAAGGATAGAACTCCCGCTAAGAATACTGAAATGGAAAACAAACTGGTTTGAATCATTTCACTACCTCCCTTTCTTTCTGATACCAGTATAAAGAAAAAATCCCTCTAAAAATAGAGAGATTGATAAGCAAAAACTTGAATTTGATTAGAAGGTGATTAATTCTTCGGATGGGCCTTTATCCATGCTACGAACTCGTCATACGAGTGAATTTGTGTTTTCTCTCCGCTTGTTTCGTCTGTGGCATACAATTCCATGACTTCTTGACCTTCCGGCGCAAACCAATGAATGATTTTATCAAACCATTCGCGTTCATTGTATTGTTTCGGACGGAAATATAATCCATCTAGATATTTCATCTGTTTTTCTAACTCTGGATATAATTTGGCAAAGTTAGAACCAGAAATATTTATTTGAGACGGATTAAAATTCATTGGATAAATTAAATTTACGTTTCTTGAAAGATTATACTTTGCTAGATTATCGTCGATCTGTTCAGAGATACCACCCCTATCCCAATCATATTTTTGGTTAAAATATAGTTTTTGTTCTCTGTCAATCTTCTCCATTTCACTTTCAGAAATATCTTTAACTTTCTCTCCGCTAGCAGAAACTAATACAGATCTAATATCATGACCTGCTATATCGTACATATTTAGTTTCTCCAAATCCAGTGTCAGGTAATCATCGTCATTTTGTAAATAACTATAAGGAAAATTATGAACAGCACGGTATAAATTATTCTTCCCAAGTAATTCATATAAATTAAATTTAACAATTTTTCCTTTATCATGTACACTATAACTAATAATTTGGAAATATTCTTCACTCCCAATTGGAGGAGTTTTTTTAAAATTAGTAGTATCAAGCGTATGCGAAGAAAAAGTTGTAACATAATTCTGACCAAATAAAACAACACCGTCTAAATAGTTATCGACAGCCACAAAAACAAATTTATCATTGTCCAACAATTTTATTTCCCTAATTTTTGAAGGAGTTTCATTTCTATAAATTTTCTCTGAGGAATTTTTATATTTTAAAAAAATTATACTGCCAACAACAAGCATTATGATAGCTATTAACATGCTAGCTTTTTTGTTTTTCATTATGATTTTCTCCTATTTTTCTTTTACTTCACATCACCAAATACCTTTTTCAAAGCCTACTCCTTTTCATTTGATAACTGTTGATAATCGAATAGATATAACAAACTTGAAATGATTACTAGCACACTAGTTAAAGACGATACAAAAGGAACGAAACCAACTATAGAAGCAACGAAGAGAATTTTATGACTTTTCTTATTTACTTTTGGATTTTCATTATAGTTGGCCATTGCAAGTATAGAGATAACAAGATACAAGAGACTGATTGTATTGATTACCAATCCCCAATCACCTTTTTCAACCAGCTCAGGAACAGTATGAACGAAAGTCCACTCCCACCGTTGAAAAGAGGCATAGCTGATTACGATCGCTCCTAAAATACCAATAATCCCATTCATTAGCAACATATTATATGATTTCATAAACTCATTACTTTCTTGACCCATAATCCTTCATAAAAATGAGAAATTGATTTTCTCTCATTTCATCACTTGTCCAGCAGACTACTCTACTTCTTTTTCAAATAATCAATAGCATCCTGTAAGGTTTTGACGGGGACAATTTTCATCTTCGAATGAATTTGTTTCGCTGCTTCTTTCGCTGTTTCATAGTTTGATTTGGCCTTGGGATTGGCTTTCTTTTCTTCTTTGGAAACTGGGTTATTAGGGGCAAAGAAAATTTCTGCTCCTTCTTTATCGGCTGCGACGACTTTCTTGTCAATCCCACCGATATCACCAACCGTTCCATCTTGGTTAATGGTTCCTGTCCCTGCAATATGGCGTCCCTGACGAAGATCTGGATCAGCCACTTGGGTGTAGATGGCTAGGCTAAACATCATGCCGGCACTTGGTCCACCAATTCCTTGGGTCGCAAACTGGACAGGAACATCGCCTTTGGCTTCAGTCCGGTCGATCAGGCTAATCCCGATTCCGTTTTTCCCGTTGGACAATTTGATGATTTTTCCGTCTGCGGTCTTTGTTTGTCCATCCTCAATATAGGTCACCGAAACGGGGTCGCCAATTTTTTGAGAACCAACATAATCAATCAATTCTTTGGAACTCTTAAAGGTCTTCCCATTCACACCGGTGACGGTATCCGCAATGTTCAAGATTCCCTTAAAGGTCGAATCATCTGCCACCTGCATGACATAAACACCTAGAAAGTCCATCTGGGTTTCTTTTCCAGCTGTCTTTAACCCTTGGTAGATGGCCATATTTTGCGAGGTTTCCATATAGAATTGGTTAATCCGCGTAAATTCTTGGCTCGAACTACCACCTGTCATATCCTTGGCAGAGTAGATATCTGTAAAAGGTGTCGCCCAAGCATAGATCAAATCAGCCGGAGTCGCTTCTTTCACTGCTACGGTTACAAAGTCATAAGACCCTGACTTGGTATCCGCTTTTCCATCGACTGTCATGACTGATCGAATATCTTCTGCCGTTCCTGGCATCTCAATATAATAGGGAAGGCGAATCACAAAAGCAGCTAGCAAGAGGAGCAAGAAAAGAACGCCTGCAATCGGCCATCGGTATTCTTTCAATCGTCCTTTTTTCTTTTTTGTAGACAAGCTTGGTTTATTCGCTTGTGTCATCTTTGATTTCCTCCATTACACTCTTTGGTACATAAGGTGAGATATCCTGCTGAAAAGCCAGCAACTCTCGAATACGTGTTGAACTAATGGCCTGGTAAGGAGGCTGGGCATAGAGATAAACCGTCTCCAATTCAGGCGCCAACTGGTGATTAAAATAATCCATATTGGCTTCGTATACCAGATCCTGTGCATTGCGCAAGCCCCGGATCAAGGTGATGACCCCTAGATTGCGCGCCACTGTCACAGCTAACTCTTGAGTTGACGTCACAATTTCAACATTTTCCAAATGAGCCAGGGCCCCTTTCACCATGCGCACGCGCTGCTCAATGGAAAAGAGTCCGACTTTTTCCGGATTATAAAAAATTCCGACATAGACACGGTCAAACAAGC
>JAWGXY010000084.1:0-8322 GCA_032572035.1 Streptococcus parasanguinis | reverse complement strand
CAGATAAATATCATCTTTTATCTCCTTGCTGTTGAAGAACTCTGTGTCTGTGATATAGCCTGTTTACTAAATCTCAGTATGGCATCTGCCTCTCACCATCTTCGTAAACTAGCCAATCAAAACATCTTGGATACTAGAAGAGAGGGGAAAATTATATATTATTTTATAAAAGATGAGGAAATCAGAGATTTTTTTAATCAACTAGGATAACAACTATTTTTACTACTTTTCCATGATTATATATAGGACTTATCTATGAAATTTTTTGATGAAAATTACTCACAAGAAATACCTACTCGTATTAAATGTTTAAGAAAAAAGTATAATTTAAAGCAAAGCGACCTAGGTAATGCAGGTCAAGTTAGGCAAATTGAAAAGGGAGAAGTTTGAAAGAATTTGTATCTTTTATTTTTTGTTTCATTTATGCCCTATGCTACTGGAATAGTTAGTAGTCATTTCATGAATCGTACGGCACAGCTCTTTTATGGACTGATCGTTATTGTTTCAACGGTAGTAAACTGGTTTTTACATAAAGTAATTGATAAACCCAATATAGATCAGAAAGAATTACTTGAAGCTACCGCACAATATAGGAAGTTATTGATACCTGACCTAATAATTAAAGGAGTGGGATTGATTCTATCCTTAATTCTCTATCCTCCGATTATGATGTATAGTGTTTTAATTGCGGCATTTTACATCATAACTTTAAAAACACTATACGAAAAAAGAGTGAATAACTAAAAAACGGTGACCAAAGTTAGGTGTATTATTTTAATGCTTAGAGACCTAAACTATTCCCCTATTTTAAAAATATTGATTCAGATTTTATGAAATTAATCAGTAGATATCGTTCTGAAAAGCCTTGATAATACGCTGTTTTTAGTCCAACTGAAACCCATACTTTCCAAACCAGGCTTGAAAAAAGCTCGTAAAGCATCACAATTTAGTAAACGTTAAAACTTATTTAAACTTATTGAAAGCATTTCGTATCAAAAATACGGGATGCTTTTTCTGTTCACCCCAAATTTTTGTAACTAGGTGATACTTGAAATTAATACAAATTTGGTTGTTTTTGATAAATCTAAGCAACACTAAATGATGAAGTGAAAGGGGATGAATCTTTGATAGTATTCATTTATTGTGAAATATGATATATTTATTAATTAGATGGATGAATACTTCTAGAGTTAAATATAGCATAATAGGGACAGACTTTTTGGTTTATTTTTGTTTGTAGTCGGATTATGAAAGAATATCCAATATTATGCGATAAGATAGAATGTTACAAAAAAGAAAGGGGATGCAATCCGATGAAGAAAGACAGATTAATTGTATTGACAGATGCTGTTCTAGCAATTATTATGACCATCTTGATTTTAGAGTTAGAAAAACCAACAACACCAAGTCTTGAAGCTTTTTGGGATTTACGGCAAAATTTCTTTGCTTGTTTTCTTTCCTTTTTCTGGTTGGGATCGTTATGGATGGCACTAAACACATTATGGGAAAAGGTTGAGAAAATTTCCTCAGAAATTATTTGGTGGAATTTGTTTCTACTCTTGGAGCGGCAGGAGTTCTCTTTGGAGAATTTCATGCCATCCAAGATACCAGTCTGAATGATGTGGTGGACCGGATCTATATAAATGTCAAGGATTTACCGTTTCAGTCCTTGGGAGCTTTAGCTAATATCCTGTCTGATGTTAAGAAGGGACTGATTCAAGACAGTCATATCTGGTCTTTCTTCCAGTCATTTTTCAAACAATATCAGTTGATAATCAGCTTAAATCAGATCTATCAGTTTGTCTATCTTTCTCTGATGGAGATCATGTCCTATCTTCACTTTGATTATTGGAAAAAACGGCTCGGTCAGGAGCTAGTATGAATAAGGAGAACAAATGAGACGTTTAAAAATGTTATGGCATATTATACAGGTTACGGGTTTTACTCGGTTTGCTCTGAGTTTTGTGACCTTTGTTTTTGGGTCAGGAGGCGTGCTTTTCCTAGTTGAACCTGCTATCACAAATTACGGAGACGGTCTTTGGTATGCTTTTGTGACTTCGACGACTGTCGGCTACGGGGATCTCCTAGCTGTGACCTTGATTGGAAGGATTACCAGTGTCTTCTTGACGATTTATGGGCTCATATTTTTTGGCTGTTTATCAGCTGTTATTATTAATTATTATACCGATTTAAATAAGGAAAGAGGAGAGGACAAATGACTGCCAATTATTCAACACGGGAATACCGTGAGAAATTATACGATGACCTTCATGTTCGATTGAGAGATACAGCGATTTTGATGTGTGCAATTTTTATTGCCTCTATCGGTCTAAATATGAATTCAACAGCTGTTATTATTGGAGCCATGTTAATTTCACCTCTCATGACACCGATTATTGGACTGGGATTCGGTTTAGCTATTTTTGATACGCGTTTAATCAAGCAATCTCTAGAGGTTTTATTGACTCAAGTGTTGGTCAGTTTGCTTGTCTCGACTCTGTATTTCTGGATTTCTCCCTTGTCTTATGCAAGTAGCGAGTTGATCGCACGAACCTCTCCAACCATTTGGGATGTTCTCATTGCTATTGCTGGTGGGATTGCTGGTGTGATCGGTTCAAGGAAAAAAGAAGCAAACAATATCGTGCCAGGAGTAGCCATTGCTACAGCTTTGATGCCGCCTATCTGTACTGCTGGCTATGGTTTAGCTAATGGGAATGTACGATTTTTATTGGGGGCTCTCTATCTTTTCTTGATCAACTGTGTCTTTATCATGCTAGCCAACATTGTTGGAACAAGAATTTTGATGAGAAAATCTCCTTTAACTTCATTTAAAGAGCTGAGCATTAAAATGAGAATTGGCTTGATTTCTTTGATTGTATTGTTGATTCTTCCAGCTAGCTATTCGGCAGTTACTCTGACAATAGAACAAGCGCGCAAAGAAGGGATCAAACAGTTTGTAGGAAAAGAGTTCGCCAATTATACGGTTATTAATCAAGTCTACAAGTCAAGTAACAATGAATTGGTCTTGACGGTTGTTGGAGATCCGATTTCAGAAGAAGAATTAGAAACACTCCACCAAAAACAAGCCTCTTACGGTATTCAATCTGTTCAATTGAAAGTGAATCAAGTTCAGAACTCGCCAACATTAGATAGTGAAGCGACCAAGGAATTTTATGAAAACATTGACAAGTATATTGATCAAAAACTCTCTGAAAAAGATTCACAAAACGATCTCGTAAAAGAAAATGAAGCAGACAAGGATTGAGGACAATGAACTGAATCGGTTTTTACGCCGTGTTTTTCTTGTATCTTCCTCTTTCTTACTTATAGCAGGTTGTTTTTGCTTGAATAAGAAATAAATTAGAAGTTCTATCATCTAAGAAAAATGATGAAAAAAATCATTTAACTAATGGTGTGAACGTTTAGTGTTTATCAGCTCCATTCTCTGTAATTTTGGGGGTAAAATCCACACCATTTAGATAAAATTAGTTGAATTTGATTGGAAAAACGCTTTTATAAAAGCGGAGAAAAGTCTTGATATTACGCTGTTTTTAGTCCAACTGAAATTCATACTTTCCAAACCAGGTCTTAAGAAAGCTCGTAAAGCATCACAATTCTCAAAACGTTAATCAATACGATTATATCAACGTTTACAGACATTCAAGAATTTTCTCTTGGATGTCTTTTTTTGTTAAAAAAACTAAAGTTCACCCCAAAATTCACCTTATACCTTTTGTGATGTTAAGCCTTCATGTTGTCACTGTTTAGAGAAATGCTCTAAGCCATTTTGAATCAGAATGAGTAATTTGACTTAAATTGTTTACAAAATGACAAAAATAATGATATTTTTGACTAATATCATTGTCAAAAATAAAAAGATATGTTACAATGTAATCAAGTTAAAGAAATAAGACTTTGAACGGAGAAACTATGAGGATATCGGTAATAATATCTTATATAATAACAAAGGAGGAAAAATCAGATTCTACCATTTTGGGGATATCTAAGCGAAGTGGCTGAATTTGATAGACAATCGGTAAATATGAAGCTAAAAAATCGTTTAAAAGAGCTTCGCGCTCGTGATGGTTTAAACCAAACTGAGCTTGCCAAGCTAGCAGGTATATCTAGGCAGACCATTAGTTTGCTAGAGCGTGATGAGTATACCCCCTCTATTATTATCGCCTTGAAAATCTCTCAGATATTTCATGAGCCAGTAGAGTCGGTATTTCGCTTAGAGGAGGAAGAATCATGAACAAATATAGAGTAATTTATTATCTTTGTATCATTGCCTTTATAGCAAATGTTTCGATGATGATCGGGACCTTGCTGGGATGGTTTCAGATTTTAGACAGTAATTATTTTTTCTGGAGTAGCTTGATTTTTAGTTTAGTATTTGAGCGGATAGAAAAGAAAGTAAAAGAAAGAGTATAAAAGGAGTAAGATTATGAAAGAGTTTTTGGCAGATTTTCAAGTAGATACCGAACATAAAGAAATTGCAGGGGTTTGTGCCGGTATCGCCCGTTATTTCAATGTAGACCCTCTGATGATTCGTGCATTAGCCGTTTTGCTTTTTCTATCTTCGATAGAAATTAGTCTTCTCACAGTGATAAGTTATGCTTTTTTAGCTGGCTGGATGGGAAATGAATCTCTTGAAGTAGTCATCAAAAAATCAGGGTACAAGATTCTATTTTTCTATCTAGTTGCCATTCTCCTGAATAGTTTTGGTGATCAAGTGTTAACAGCTACCTTTGGATTTGGGCATGCTCTGGTTCAAGGACTGCTAGGTTTATTTTAGAAAGAAGATAGAAAATGAAAAAGAAACATTTATTACTATTGTTAGGAAGTTTATTGTTGGGTGGTTTAATCGGAATGTTTGGTGCTACCTTTACGAATCTTCATTTAAACATTTCTCAAGAGCAAGTACAGTTTATTTTGACGACCATCTTTTTCTGTCTGGGAATACTATCGACAATAGTAGCTCTCTATTTTATCATGAATAGTAGGAAAGTTTATGCTAGCTACCTAGCAGAAGAAGATGATGAATTAAACGAGCTAGCTTATATTAAGATGTATCGCTCTCTAGATTATGGGACAGTTGCTTACAATGTTTTGCAAGTTAGTATGCTTTTTAGCTTGCTTACAGTGTTGCCTAGCCACGATTTACCGATATCAGCTTTTCTCTTAGCAGTATTAACCATTCTTGTTGGAAGTTTCTGCATCAAAACAACGAGCAAAATTCGTAATTACCAACTCTCTATTTTAGCCACACCAAAAGAGGTATTAGATTATCTAGAAACCTATGACGAGGGAGAGAAACAAGCGGAAATGGAAGAGGCTTATTTAATCTTGTTCAAACTCAATCAGCTAATCTTACCATCTGTCTATATCATCTTGTTTGCCCTATCCATTATTCTTGGAGAAGTACAGTTAGTTGCTGCCCTTATAACTGCTGTCATCCATCTCTATATCAATATTGCACAATTAAGAAAAACAAAACGTTACTTTAAATAACAGGGGTTTCTATGAATCGTGTCGCAAATGTAGGTGACGATGTTGAAAGGAATGAATCAATCAAAATAAATCTCATTCCAAGATAGAGCTAAACACAAAATTCTAAAAAGTTTGTAAAGTAGCTTTAGTAAACGTTCTTTTAAAAGAATGCTAATCATTACAATGAGCACCCTTCGGGGTGTTTTTTCTACACCCAAACTAAATGAAAGATAAACAAAAACCCACCCTATCTTTCACAGTCAAATGTGACTGTAGAAAATAGAGTGGGTCTAGGATGTTAAAGACTATTTGTCGTCTTTATGAAAGATATTTTTAACGCCCTTGATAGCTCCTTCAACAGCTTCTTTTGCATCCTCAGCAACTTCTTTTGCTTTTGAAGCAACTTTTTCAGCAGTGCCTTCAGCTTCTGTTTTTGTATCGCCGGTTAATTTACCAAAGCCTTCTTTAACAGAGCCTTTTACTTGGTTCAATTTTTCTTCTAATGACATAGCGTCACCTCCATGAAGTTAGTCGTTTATTTCTCTGAATGCAATACTGTTGATTTAAAAAAATAAAAAATATTTGTTTCAGATTAGAATGAGTATATTCTTTTTAAAATGGAAAGTCAAATTTTTGCTACGGCTAAAAAACAGGATCGCTTTCCGGTCACGAATAATGACCGACTAATAAGTCACGATATTTCGTTTTTCCAGCAAAGATTTGAAACGAAAGAAGCAAAAACTTTTCTGTCTACAATGAAATAAATGGTATAATGGTCGTGAATGGAGACATCGTAACGCTGTTTTTTGAAAAAGAGAAGATAAATATGAAAAGAATCCTTACAACCTACCCTGTTATCAGTACTTTAGCTCTAATCTGTTTATCGCTCGGTCTATTGACTTCCTTTTATGGGGATGCTATGTATGACCTATTGGCTTTTCATTCAAAGCCGGCCTATGCTTGGCAATATGTCAGTGGGACCCTGATGCACGGTAGTAAAGGAGCCCCTATCTGGTTTTTATGGGTCCATTTGTTGTTAAATGGACTCATGATCCTTCCCTTCGGAGGACTGCTAGAAAGAAAAAGAGGCTCCGGACAAGTCTTAATCGTTTTTGTGACGGCGACAGTCCTCTCTTCCATCGTTTTTCACTTTTTAACCCAGGAGCAGGACATTCAGGCAACAGGGATCTCTGCTGTAGGATACGCCTTTGTGACCGGAGGGATTATGCTCCTGCCAAATGTGTGGAAAGAGTTCTCACGCACCGTAAAATGGTTTTATCTATTTTTAATTTTTCTATCTGGCCTCATGCTCTTACCAGTAATCACCGGATGGATCTCAACGCTATTGCATCTTTCAGGGATTGTTAGTTATCTGTTGGTCTTTATCGGAAGTAAAGGCTTGAAGAGGAGAAGCTAACTATTAAGACAGCTCCTCAGTAAGGTTTTCATCGTACTTCCTTGACTCTTCTTCTACCAGGCCGTATAATATTCTATATCAATGAAGAAATCACCTTTTGTCATTGTGCAAAGGGTGATTTTATAACGAAAAAAAGGAGACACAATGGGGTATATCTCTACTATTAAAACGGCTGTTCAGCTCTTTCCTTTCCTGGCATTTTTGCTGACCTTGCCCTACATGATTTTGAATTATCGAAAATATGGTTCGGTCAATAAATTGCGGGTGCTGATTTTCTATTCTTTTATGCTTTACTTGATGACGGTCTATCTCTTGGTGATCTTGCCTCTGCCAGATCCAAGTAAGATTCATACTAGCTACTCGGAAATGGTCAATCTCCATCCCTTTGCTTTTGTGGTGGATTTTTTCAAGGAGAGCCCCTTTGATTTAGCGCAGACTGGTACTTGGATTCAAGCCCTTAAGCATCCAACTTTTTATGTGCCTGCCTTTAATGTCCTGATGTTGATTCCTTTTGGGATGTATCTGCGCTATTATTTTAAGTGTGGTTTTAAGAAAACGATTCTTCTGACAGCCCTCTTTAGTCTCTTTTTGGAGCTGACCCAGTTATCAGGTCTCTATTTTCTGTATCCGGGTCCTTACCGCCTAGCAGATGTCGATGATATTATTCAAAATACTACCGGTGGTGGAGTGGGCTATTTGCTCGGTTGGTTCCTGGTTTGGTTATTGCCAACACGAGACGAAATTGACGAACATTCTTTCCGAGTAGGGACCAGAGTATCTGGTTTTCGGATGGGTCTTGCCTTCTTGATCGACTTTGTGATGCTATCCTTGCTTTACGAGGTAATCGAGCGTTTGGAGACGATTCCTTATGTAGCGGTTTTGGCTGTTTATTTTGGTTTGATTCCCTTGTGGCGGGGCAAAACCTTGGGAATGGCTTTATTGAAATTCCGCTTGCATTTTGACAAGCAAAAATGGCTTCGCACCATCTGGCGGGGAATCCTAGTAGTAGGTTATTTCTATCTGATTCCTCAAGGGTTGTTCTATTTGATTTCGCTCTTGAATAGCGACTTGACGGACAATTCCCTCTTAACCCTGTCCATGATTTTATTGCTCTTCTTTATGCTTTTATTGTACCTGATTCTCACTCTTGCCATCGTCTTACTCAATCGTCGCTTTCCCTTTGACCGTCTAGCTGGGGCTGAGTATGAGAGTACGGTGCGCGTGAAGAAAGAGCTCTTAAAGGATGAAACTGAATCATCAAAATAGAGAGAGTGGGACAGAAATCGGTAATTCGTTAGAATTTGATTTCGTCGTCTCACCTCCGCACAGTTGAGTAGGGCTGTAAAAGCTGATGAAATCAGCGTAGTAGAGCCCACTCAACCACTGCGTCTTGCTCGACAATCCAAAAACAATTG
>JAWGXY010000083.1:0-8499 GCA_032572035.1 Streptococcus parasanguinis | reverse complement strand
ATTCTTGATTTCTAGTTTGAAGTTTTGGATTGATACCTATCATTTAGATGGGATTCGGGTCGATGCTGTGAGCAATATGCTCTATCTTGACTACGATAGCGGTCCATGGACACCAAATATTGATGGTGGAAACCTCAACTACGAAGGCGTTCATTTCCTTAGACGGTTGAATGCGATTATCAAGAACGAACATCCAGATGTCATGATGATTGCAGAAGAAAGTTCTGCTGGTCAAAAGATCACAGGTCCTGAAGAAGAAGGTGGACTTGGCTTTGACTATAAATGGAATATGGGGTGGATGAATGATATCCTTCGATTCTACGAAGAAGATCCCATCTACCGGAAATTTGACTTTAACCTGGTAACCTTTAGTTTCATGTATGCATTTTCTGAAAACTTCTTACTACCATTTTCACACGATGAAGTGGTGCATGGTAAGAAGAGTTTGATGCATAAGATGTGGGGAGATCGTTACAATCAATTTGCTGGACTCCGTAACCTTTTGACTTATCAGATTTGCCATCCAGGAAAAAAATTACTCTTTATGGGTTCGGAATTTGGTCAATTTTTGGAATGGAAGTCAGAAGAGCAACTGGAATGGGGCAATCTAGAGGATGAAATGAATGCTAAGATGAGTCGTTTCACTTCTCAGCTCAATCATTTCTACAAGGAACACAAGGAATTGTGGGAGATTGATGATAGCTTTGATGGCTTAGAGATTATTGATGCAGATAACCGGGATCAGAGCGTCTTGTCTATGGTCCGGAAAAATCGTAAGGGCGATCTTTTGGTGTGCGTTTTCAATATGGCACCAGTAGAACGCAAGGACTTTACGATTGGTGTGCCTGTATCAGCGGTCTATGAAGAAATTTGGAATACAGAATTAGAAGAATGGGGAGGTGTCTGGAAAGAGCACAATCCGACAGTTCAGTCTCAAGAGGGACTGTGGAAGGATTATGAACAAACCTTGACCTTTACTTTGCCGGCTTTAGGAGCTAGTATTTGGAAGGTGAAACGCAAGGTGCGTAAGACAAAATCTAAAACATCAGATAAGAAATGACGATCGGTTGACTCTATGGGAGTCCAGGCTTTAAAAAGAGGAAGTAGTCAATGAAGAATGAAATGCTCGCTTTAATTCTTGCCGGTGGGCAAGGAACACGTCTTGGAAAATTAACCAAAAACATCGCAAAACCTGCGGTTCAATTTGGTGGGCGCTATCGGATTATCGATTTTGCGCTATCAAACTGCGCCAACTCAGGAATTCACAATGTTGGTGTGATTACACAGTACCAGCCACTTGCCCTTAACAGCCATATTGGGAATGGTTCCAGCTGGGGCTTGGATGGAATCAATACGGGTGTGTCTATTCTCCAACCTTATTCAGCTAGTGAAGGAAATCGTTGGTTTGAAGGAACTAGCCATGCCATCCTCCAAAACATCGACTATATCGACAGCATCAATCCGGAATATGTCTTGATATTATCTGGGGACCACATCTATAAGATGGATTACGATGATATGCTTCAAGCGCACAAGGATAATAATGCAAGCTTAACTGTTGCCGTCCTAGATGTACCTTTGAAGGAAGCAAGCCGTTTTGGAATCATGAATACAGATGCCAATAATCGGATTGTCGAATTTGAAGAAAAACCAGCTGAACCAAAATCTACCAAGGCTTCCATGGGGATTTACATCTTTGACTGGGCTCGTCTCCGCAATATGTTGGTTGCTGCTGAAAAGAGTGATATCGATATGTCAGACTTCGGTAAAAATGTCATTCCAACGTATCTAGAATCAGGCGAAAGTGTTTATGCTTATGAATTCAATGGTTATTGGAAAGACGTTGGTACGATTGAGTCTCTTTGGGAAGCCAATATGGAATATATCGATCCAAATAATGCCTTGGATAGTCGCGATCGTCACTGGAAAATCTATTCACGCAACCTCATTTCTCCACCGAACTTCTTTGGGGAACATGGCCACGTCGAAGATTCTCTTGTCGTCGACGGTTGTTCGGTAGACGGTACAGTCAAACACTCCATCTTATCAACAGAAGCTCAAGTTCGTGAAGGAGCAGTTGTCGAAGATGCTGTCGTGATGAGCAATGCCATTATCGGTAAAGGAGCTGTTGTGAAACGCGCGATTATCGGAGAAGGCGCAGTCATTGCAGAAGGTGTCGTGATTGATGGAACAGAGGAAGTGCAAGTTGTCGGTTACAATGAAAAAGTGGGGGTAGCAACAGATGAAGATTGATAAATATTCAGCCATTTTAGGAAATACAGTTGGGTATCATGATATGTCCACTTTGACCAGCCATCGTCCGGTAGCATCCCTACCGTTTGATGGGAAATACCGCTTGATTGACTTCCCGTTGTCTAGTCTTGCGAATGCTGGTATTCGTAGTGTTTTTGGGATTTTCCAACAAGAAAATATTAGTTCGGTCTTTGACCATATTCGTTCAGGTCGTGAGTGGGGCTTGTCTACTTTATTGAGCCACTATTACCTCGGAATCTATAATACTCCAGTTGAAAATACAACGGTAGGGCCAGAATATTACCAACAATTGTTGACCTATTTGAAACGGTCTGGTTCCAACCAAACAGTTGCTTTAAACTGTGATGTTTTGATGAATATTGACCTCAACCAAATTTTCCACCTTCATAATACCATTGATCGTCCGATTACAGTGGTTTATAAGAAGTTGCGTCTTCAAAATATCTCTGAAGTCAATGCTGTCTTGAAAATTGATGAAACAGACCATGTTTCAGAGCAAAGACTTTTTGATGGCAAGGATCCTGACGAAGTCTACAACATGTCAACAGATGTCTTTATTGTGGACACTCCTTGGTTGATTGAAAAAATTGAAGAAGAAGCTAAGAAAGAATACCCACAAAAATTGCGCTATATCTTGCGTGATTTGGCGGTGGAATACAATGCTTTTGCCTTTGAATATACAGGTTACTTAGCCAATATTCATTCAGTGGAATCCTACTACCATGCAAACTTGGATATGTTGGAAAACCAAAAATTCATGAAGCTCTTTTCACCAAACCAAAAGGTGTATACGAAAGTGAAGAATGAAGAACCAACGTATTATTCCAAGACATCACATATTAAAACGTCTCAATTTGCTTCGGGTAGTATTGTAGAAGGAACCGTTGAACGTTCCATTGTTTCACGTCGGGTACGCCTTCATGAAGGTTCAGAGGTCCGCAGTAGCCTTCTGTTCCCTGGTGTTGTGATTCATGAAAATGCAATCGTCGAACATGCCATTCTGGATAAGGGTGTTGAAGTGGCTGCTGGTGTGACGATTCGTGGGACAGAAGAAGCACCTGTCGTGGTTAAAAAAGGAACGATTGTTACAGAGGATATTGTCTAATGAAACTATTATTTGTTGCAGCTGAAGGAGCACCGTTTTCTAAAACAGGTGGTTTGGGAGACGTTATTGGCGCTCTTCCTAAATCCTTAGCGAAAAGTGGTCATGATGTGCGCGTGATCCTCCCTTACTATGATATGGTAGAGGCCAAGTTTGGAGATCAAATCGAAGATGTCTTGCATTTTGAGACCAAGGTTGGCTGGAGAAGTCAATATGTGGGTGTGAAACGCATTGTGCGCGATGGAGTCACCTTTTACTTTATTGATAACCAACATTATTTCTTTAGAGGTCATGTGTATGGTGACTTCGATGATGGCGAACGCTTTGCCTTCTTCCAGCTCGCGGCCTTAGAAACGATGGAACGAGTTGACTTCATTCCAGATGTTCTTCATGCCCATGATTACCATACGGCGATGATTCCTTTCTTGCTGAAGGAAAAATACCGTTGGATTCAAGCTTATCATGGAATTAAAACAGTATTGACTATCCATAATTTGGAATTCCAAGGTCAGTTCGACCCAGGAATGTTGTGGGACCTATTCGGAGTTGGATTTGAACGCTATGCAGATGGAACGCTTCGGTGGAATGATTGCCTGAACTGGATGAAAGCCGGCATTCTATATGCTGACCGTGTAACAACGGTTTCTCCTAGCTATGCGCATGAGATTATGACTGCCGAATATGGTTGTGGCTTGGATCAGATCCTTCGGATGGAGTCTGGCAAGGTGACCGGAATTGTTAACGGGATTGATGCGGATCTGTATAATCCTGAAACGGATCCACTCTTGACGTATCACTTCAGTCTCTCAGATCTTTCAGGTAAAGCAGCTAGCAAACGAGCTCTTCAAGAGCGTGTTGGTCTACCTGTTCGCGATGATGTTCCTTTGTTTGGGATCGTCTCTCGTTTGACACGTCAAAAAGGTTTTGATGTGGTGGTAGAAGAGTTGCATCAACTTTTGCAAAAGGATATTCAGATTGTCTTGCTCGGTACAGGAGATCCTGGATTTGAAAATGCCTTTGCTTGGTTTGGTCAAGCCTACCCAGATAAACTTTCAGCGAATATCACATTTGATGTCCAATTGGCCCAAGAAATCTATGCTGCGTCAGATGTCTTCTTGATGCCAAGCCGCTTTGAACCATGTGGTCTTTCTCAAATGATGGCCATGCGTTATGGAACCCTTCCTTTGGTGCATGAAGTCGGCGGACTTCGAGATACGGTCCAACCGTATAATGTTGTTGATGGAAGTGGAACAGGCTTTAGCTTCAATAATTTATCTGGCTACTGGTTTAACTGGGCAGTTGATGAGGCTTTAGCTGTTTACTACAATGACAAACAGGCTTGGTATGGCCTGCAAGAACAAGCCATGACTCGTGATTTCTCATGGGATACGGCTAGTCAACGATACAACGATTTGTACCAGTCCTTATAAGTAAATCTAGTGTAAAAACGCCTTTCGAGGCGTTTTTTGTTTTGCTTTCTTCCTATAAAGAAAACGGTTTATTTTTTTTGAGTTTTAGAGCTTGCTAAAATAGAAGAAAAAAGATAAGATAGGTAAAGGTAAAAAATCCCGGGAAGGTCCTTATTTTTGGAGATGGTCCCATTCTCTTTCATCAATAAGGGCCTACATGTGGTTCAAATATTACTATATAGGAATTTTAGGATGAAAAAAGCTAAACAAACTTTTGAAAAAATGACCAAATATTCGATTCGGAAATTATCTGTCGGGGTTGGTCCTGTTGCCATAGGAGCCTTTTTATTAGGGGGAACTCTCTTAGGAGCTCGTCCTGTACAAGCAGATCAGGTGACCTTACCTGCTAATGTGCACTTAGGTTATGTGACAGAAGAAGAGCTAACCGCTGAAGAAAAAGCACGGGTGATTCATGCAATTCCTGAAGACTATCAAAATGAAGATACCTTCTTTCTAGTCTATAAGAAGAAGGAGGCAACTCAGCCAGTGCTTCCCCAAACTGGAAGTCAGGAAGTGGCATTGTTAGGTCTAAGTCTAGCCACTGCTTCTTTTGCGGTCCTCTTACTTTCTAAAAAGCACAGAAAGAAGGTCGTGGCTGTCCTTTTGATTGGAGCTATGGGCCAAAGTCTGCTGCTACCAATTGAAGTTGCAGCTTTGCAAAACCAAGTTTTACGCGCTTATAATCAGAATCTTTCGATCGCATCGAGCAAAGATCTGGAAAATGGCGTGATTCATATTGATGGCTATGACTATGTTGGCTATCTGCGCTACCCGTCTGTCCAAAAGACGAACTCACAAGAACCAAAAGCTATTCAGAGAATCCAACCATCTGTAGAGAGTTCGATCAAAACAAGTGCAGGGATTGCACAAATGGAACCACAAGCGCGGGTGACGCCAGAAGTCGCTCCAGCATTTCCTCAAGTTGAAAAACCAAGCCTTGAAGTCTCTACTGAGCCTGTGCCGTTTGAAATTGTCAACCAAGCCGATCCTACATTAGCCAAAGGGCAAACCAAGGTGCTGACAGCTGGCCAAAATGGAGAGCGGACTATCTTGACGGAAGTCAGCGTGGTAGATGGACAAGAAGTTCGCAGAGTAGTTGAAAGCAAGGTCACTAAAGAACCAGTTTCACAAATTCTTGCCGTCGGGACAAAAGAAGATCCACAACCAATCCCTCAACCAAGCCCTTCTCCAGTTGTAACAGCTAAGGGAACACAGGAAGAAGGCCATGTTGGCGAAGCTCCTGTACAGCCAGAGAATCCAGCCTATACCGGTGTCGTCGAAGCCAAAGGAACGCAAGAGGAAGGCCATGTTGGTGAAGCTCCTGTACAGCCAGAGAACCCAGCTTATACCGGTGTTGTTGAAGCCAAGGGAACACAAGAGGAAGACCATGTTGGTGAAGCTCCTGTACAGCCAGAGAATCCAGCCTATACCGGTGTCATCGAAGCCAAAGGAACGCAAGAGGAAGGCCATGTTGGCGAAGCTCCTGTACAGCCAGAGAACCCAGCTTATACTGGTGTCGTTGAAGCCAAGGGAACGCAAGAGGAAGGCCGTGTTGGTGAAGCCCCAATTCAGCCAGAGAACCCAGTTTACCAAATAACGGAAGGGACAGTGACGGAGACAGAAATGGTAATCCTTCCATATACAACCGAGTATGTAGCGGATGCCAATCGTTATACAGATGAAGAAAGCCTTCTTCAGAAAGGAGAGGCCGGTAGCCAGGAAATTCGCCGTGTTTATAAGACGGTCAATGGTGAGAAAATTGGTGAGCCTCTCAGTACGACAACTGAAACGGTAAAAGCTCCTGTGACAGAAAAAATTAGTCGTGGGACTAAGGCGATTGAAGGCCAAACAGAGGAAGTTTCTTTTGAGGAAATTCCATTTAAGACGGTAACCGAACAAGATGCCACCTTGCTAAAAGGAAGCGAAACAGTTTCTCAAGCGGGTAAAAACGGGAAGAAGAAAATCACCAAGGTCTACAAGACCATTAAGGGAGTTAAGACAACGGATGCCCCTACGATTTCTGAGGAAGTTGTGGAACAAGCGCAAGATCAGATCATTAAAAAAGGGACTAAAGAACTTGAAAAGCCAACCTTGACTTTGACCCAGGTCGATAAGGAAGAGTTGAAGCACAGTGCTAAAGCTACTTATCATTTGGATAAACCAGAAGGTGTGACCATCAAGTCCATCCAGACGGTATTGAAAAAGGGCGATCAAGTGGTGAAAACTTTTGCCCTTTCTGAGACAGATTTGGCAGCTGCCTTAGCGGACTTGGACTACTACAAGGATTATACGCTGGCAACGACCATGGTCTATGACCGTGGAAATGGGGATGAAGAAGAAGTTCTCAAGGAAGAACCACTAAGACTTGACCTTAAAAAAGTTGAAGTCAAAAACATCAAGGAAACTAGTCTGATTAGCGTGGATGACCAAGGCCTTGAGACCGATCGTAGCCTCTTGTCCGAAACACCATCAGATGTGAAACCTTATTACTTAAAGGTTACCACCCATGATAATAAGGTCGCAAAACTGGCCGTTGATAAAATCGAAGAAGTGACGGTAGATGGAGCGACCTTATACAAAGTAACAGCCAAAGCTCCAGATCTCATCCAACGGACTACGGACAACCAGTTCAGTGAGGACTATGTCCACTATATTGCGAAGCCCAAAGCTCACGAAGGTGATGTCTACTACAATTTCAACGAACTAGTAAAAGCTATGCAAGCCAATCCGACTGGTACCTTTAGGCTTGGTAGCAGTATGAATGCAAGTAATGTGCAACCAGCTGGCAAGTCTTATGTAACCAATGCCTTCAAGGGAATATTGGAAAGTACAGAAGGCAATACATTTGCTATCCATAACATTACGAGACCATTATTTGGAAACATCGAAGGTGGTTCGGTTAAGAATCTCTTGCTTGAAAATGTTAACATTGACATGCCTGGATTTGATCGAGTAGCACCAATCGCAGGTGTCATCAAAAATAATGCGACTGTCGAAAATGTTAAAGTAACAGGAAGCATTGTTGGAAACAACGATGTAGCTGGTATTATCAATAAAATTGATGGTAGTGGGAAGGTCAGTAATGTTGCCTTCATCGGGAAACTGCACGCTGCTGGCAATAAAGGTGGCTATCTAGCAGGTGTTGTTGGCGAGAACTGGAAAGGTATTGTCGAAAAGGCTTACGTTGATGCTGAAATCACTGGGAACAAAGCCAAAGCTGCAGGTTTAATTTATTCTTCTCAAAATGGTGGGAATAACCATACAGTAGGTAGAGAAGGAGTTCTCAGAAATTCAGTTGCTAAAGGTTCTATTGAACTGAAAGAAGCGGTCCAATCGGGTGGATTACTAGGGACTAACTGGGCCTTGGGGGCTATTGAAGACAACATCACCATGATGAAAGTCAAAACTGGTGAAATGGTCTTCGGACACTCGGATATTGACGCGGATGATTACTTTACCTATTCAAGAACCAAGCGCAACTACAGTGTGGAGGGCGTGAGTGAAGGGAAGAAAACCTATAACAACTCTCGTAAAATCCCTAGCATTTCCCTTGCAGAAGCTGAGCAAAAAATTGAAGCAATGGGAATCACTGCTGATAAATTTACCAGCAGCAAACCGATTGAAGATACGCTTAATAACCTTGTTAACAAAGAC
>JAWGXY010000082.1:0-8572 GCA_032572035.1 Streptococcus parasanguinis | reverse complement strand
GTTTCTTAGCTTCGATCATATCTACTTGGACCAAGTTTGAGAGACGGGCCTTGGAATAGTAGGCGGCCAACTCTGCAGCATCGGTCTTCACTTCATCCGATGGATCGAGATTGCCAGTAATGACGACGTGGCTTCCTGGAATATCTTTGGCATGGAACCAGAGTTCGTCTTTTTTAGCGATCTTAAAGGTCAGTTCATCGTTTTGCAGATTATTGCGACCCACTAAAATGATGGTTTTTCCATCACTAGCCAGGTATTTTTCTGGTTTTTTACGTTTATGAATTTTTTCACGGTTGCGCCGTTTGATAAAGCCGGTCTGGATTAGCTCTTCTCGAATTTCTGCCACCTCAGCTAGACTCGCTTGAGAAAGGGCTGTTTCAACCGTTTCAAGATAAGAAATGGTTTCCTTGGTTTCTTGAATGAGGATGGTCAAATGTTTGACGGCTTCTTTTAACTTCTGGTAGCGTTTAAAGTAGCGTTGGGCATTTTGATTGGGGGTCAGGGCCTTGTTGAGTTGGATGGTGATCGGTTCATTGGTATAGTAATTATCCAAAACAACCTGGTCTTGGTCGTTTGGTACCTGATGGAGGAAGGTTGTCAGCAATTCTCCTTTTTGGCGGAATTCTTCCGCATTGTCGGTCGCCGCTAACTCCGCTTCTTGTTTGGCTAATTTTTTTCGGTTCTTTTCAAGATCGTTTTCGACCTTGCGGATCAATTCACTAGCCTGTTGTTGCACCCGATCGCGCTCAGCCTTGTCTCGGTAATAGTCATCTAGCAGATCGGAAAGTGTCTCAAAGGTTTGACTAGTCGCATCCGCAAAGGGAATAGCCGAGAAGGATTTGGTCGTTAGGCGTGGCTCAGTTGGAGCCTCGAAAAAGGCACGGAAGGTTTTTAATTTTTCATCCGTCTCAAGTCGCTTGGCCAATTCTTGAGACGTATCTCGCCCCAAACCTTGGAAACATTTTTGAAGGTTCTTTGGGCTTAACTCTTCTTTGTGAAGAAGGGCAAAAAGGGCTTCATCTCCAATTGTAAAAGGATTAACCGCGTCTGTTTTCGGAGGCGCTACATAGGTCGATCCAGGGAGAATGGTCCGGTAGCTATTTTGTGAGAAGCCGACATGTTTGATAGCTTCGATGATTTTATTGCTGGTGCGGTCCAGGAGAATAATATTACTGTGCTTGCCCATGATTTCGATCATGAGGCTGACAGAAATGGCATCTCCAATTTCGTTTTTATTGGAGACACGGATTTCAAGAATCCGGTCGTTTTCCATTTGCTCAATCCCTTCAATGACAGCGCCTTGAAGATATTTGCGCATGACCATAATAAAGGTATTGGGAAAGGCAGGATTTTCAAAGTTGGTCTGGGTCCGTTGAATCCGTCCAAAGACAGAATGGGCAGAGAGCAAGAGTTTTTGGTTTTTCCGATTGCCTCGGATTTGGAGCACCAATTCTTGCTCGAAGGGTTGGTTAATTTTTTGAATGCGACCACTCAAGAGTTCGGCCTTCAATTCTTCCACCATATGGTGTAAAAAAAATCCATCAAAAGACATGGGATTCCTCATCATTCTAGCGTTTATTCTAGTAAATTATAACAAAATTAGTGCGGAAATCCCAGAGAGAAGCAAGAGGATGTTGAATAGAAAATGCGAACGTTTCCAAAAAAATACAGAAAAAGTATTGACATTTTTGAAAGAAAACTTTAAAATGTAAGAAATTAGAAAAGTAGTAAATGAAAGTTTCAAGAGAGCCCACGGTTGCTGAGAGTGGGTAGCGGCAGTTTATGAAATTGGACTAATGATGAGATGAATTTGAAACAATAAAAATTCGGTTGGCACACCTTATCGTGCAACTTGTTGCTAGACAAGACAGAGATATGGGGGAGACTATCCTTTTCCCATAAGTGAGGTGGCACCGCGATGACACGTCCTCACATAGCTTTTGCTATGTGTGGGCGTGTTTTTTGTTTTAGATGAGAAGGGAGAAAAGATATGAAGAAACGATGGCGTCGTAGTCTTTAAATGATGGAAAAAAAGAAGAAAATGAAAAATAGAAGAGGTATTAAAAATGAAAAATAAACGTTTAATGGGAATTATTGGTTTGATTGCAGCAGCAGTCATTGGGACAGCGATCTATTCAGCTACAGCAGGCAAAGACAACAAGGCAGCAAGCAGCAATGAAAAGGCTAAAGTTGGGGTCTTACAGCTGGTCAGCCACCCTTCGCTTGACTTGATCTACAAGGGAATTCAAGATGGTTTGGCTGAAGAAGGTTATGATAAGGATAAAGTGGACATTGATTTCCTTAATGCTGAAGGCGACCAAAACAAAGTTGCAACCATGAGTAAACAATTGGTAGACAAGGATAACCAAGTCTTGATTGGAATTGCAACTCCATCTGCTCAAGGATTGGCTAGTGCAACAAAAGACAAACCCATCGTTATGGGAGCTGTCACTGATCCGGTCGGCGCAAACTTGGTCAAAGATTTGAAAAAACCAGGTGGCAATATCACTGGGGTATCTGACCACAATCCAACTGAGCAACAGTTGAAATTAATCAAAGAATTGACTCCGAACGTGAAAACAATTGGGATCCTGTACTCAACCAGTGAAGATAACTCAAAATCTCAAGTAGAAGAATTTACAAAATTGGCTGAAAAAGCAGGCTACAAGGTCGTTCCTTATTCTGTTCCTTCTACAAACGAAATTGCTTCCACTGTGTCTGTAATGTCAGGCAAAGTCGATGCCATCTGGGTTCCAATCGACAATACCATCGCTTCAGCCTTCTCAACAGTTGTCGAAGCCAACAAAACAGCTAAAAAACCAATCTTCCCAAGTGCGACAGCTATGGTAGAAGCTGGTGGTCTTGGTTCAGTCGTTGTCGACCAACACGATCTTGGAGTAGCAACTGGTAAAATGGCTGCGAAGATCTTGAAAGGTCAAAAACCTGCGGATACACCTGTTGAAATCTTTAGCCAAGGAAAATCTGTCATCAATAAAAAAGTCGCAGATGAATTGGGTATTACTATTCCAGAATCTGTCTTGAAAGATGCTGGACAAGTCATTAAATAAAAAGAAAACGAATCACAAGAATGGCGGGGGAATTTGGCTTTGGCAGGTCTTTAAATCGTGACCTTTGAAAATGTCTACCAGTGCCCAGAACCAACTTTTATACTCTTGGTAGAGGAGAAAGAAATGGAAGTCAAGATAACAGATCTTCATCCGACCCAACTTTATTTATCAGAAAAGAAGTTACAAGCTATCCAGATGCTGGATCAGTCGGCAGACATCATCAATGTGGATCCAATTAGTGTTCTTGCATTTGGAAATCGCTTCTTGATTACAGACGGGCATCACAGGGCTTATCAGGCTTTATTGGCAGGTCGGGATACGATTTCTGCTGAGTTTGATAGAGATGGTGGCGATGAATTGTATGCTCTCTATGCGCAAGCTTGCGAGGAAAGAAAGATATCCTCTGTTTTGGATTTAAAACATCGTATCTTACCTCAAGATGAGTATGAAGCAAAATGGTATAACTGGTGTGATGGTTTTAACCAAGCAGCAACTCTTCTATTGAAAAGGCAATCAGATGAAACAGACAAGGCAAATAGATAATGCACGGCCTCTTGTTCCTTTGTCTATTGAAATTAGTCTCATCTAACTTGTTTTTTAACAAAAAATCTGCTAAACTAGATAGTAATCGAATAGAAATCTGCAAGACTAGTATCTCAAGGGAAGTGCGACAGGGAGAAGAGCCGTGACTGAAAGCTCTTTGCATGAAAGCTGAGTGAATTCACTTGCGTAAAGGATTTAGAAATTAAGGTCTGGTTTACGGATAAAAAACGGATGGTACCGCGTGTCAACGCTCCGAATGAGGGTGTTGGCGCGTGGTTTTTTCTATGTCTGTAGAGGGACCATGATGGAGGAAATATGTCAACGATTGAAGAACAATTAAAAGCGCTTCGTGAAGAAACGCTGGCAGCTTTGAAGCAGATTTCTGCTGAAAATGAAAAAGAGATGCAAGAACTACGGGTCTCTGTTCTTGGAAAAAAAGGATCTCTGACGGAAATTCTTAAAGGGATGAAGGATGTCTCTGCTGAGATGCGTCCGGTTATCGGGAAACACGTCAATGAAGCGCGTGATGTCTTGACGGCTGCCTTTGAAGAAACGGCCAAACTTTTGGAAGAAAAGAAAGTCCAAGCCAAATTGGCTAGTGAAAGTATCGACGTGACCCTACCAGGTCGTCCAGTTGCTAGTGGTTACCGTCATATTTTGACCCAAACCAGTGAAGAAATCGAAGATATCTTTATCGGGATGGGCTATCAAGTCGTAGACGGCTTTGAAGTGGAGCAAGACTATTATAACTTTGAACGGATGAATCTGCCTAAAGATCACCCAGCGCGGGATATGCAGGATACCTTCTATATCACAGAAGAAATCTTGCTTCGGACCCATACCTCACCTGTACAGGCGCGGGCTATGGATGCGCATGACTTTAGCAAAGGACCATTGAAGATGATCTCTCCAGGGCGGGTTTTCCGTCGGGATACGGATGATGCGACCCACAGCCACCAATTCCATCAAATCGAAGGTTTGGTTGTTGGGAAAAGCATTTCTATGGCCGATCTTCAAGGAACGCTTCAATTGATCGTGCAAAAGATGTTTGGTGCAGAACGCCAAATCCGTTTGCGTCCTTCTTACTTCCCATTCACTGAGCCATCGGTTGAGGTGGACGTTTCTTGCTTCAAATGTGGTGGTGCTGGATGTAACGTATGTAAGAAAACTGGTTGGATTGAAATCATGGGAGCCGGTATGGTTCACCCACGCGTCCTTGAGATGAGTGGGATTGATCCAACAATCTATTCAGGATTTGCCTTTGGACTTGGTCAAGAGCGTGTGGCCATGCTTCGTTACGGAATCAATGATATCCGTGGCTTCTATCAAGGGGATATCCGTTTTTCAGAACAATTTAAATAATTATGTTAGTAAAAGTTAAGGCGAAAGATTTTCATATTTTAAGGGAATTAGAGGTGGAAACCTATGGGGATACCTTTGGTCCCTACAACTCTGATGCCGATATGGAAGATTACTACCAGATGGTTTTATCGCTAGAGCAAATCCAAAAGGACCTAGCAGACCCGGAATCAGAGACCTATTTTGTCCTTGATCACCATCAGGAAATTTGTGGTTTCCTCAAGTTTAACTGGGGCAAGGCACAAACGGAGCCAGTAGAGATGGACAATGCTTTTGAAATTCAGCGCATCTATGTCAAAAAAGAACATCATGGCAAGGGCTATGGCAAGGAAATGTTTAGCTTTGCCTTAAATGAGGCTCAAAAACGTGGATTTGACTGGGCTTGGCTAGGTGTCTGGGAACGGAATTTTAAGGCCCAAAACTTTTACAAACAATTCGGATTTGAACGATTTAGCGAGCACCACTTTATCACAGGGGAAGCTGTGGATATCGACTGGTTGCTGCGCAAGCATTTGAAGGAGAATCCGCAAGCTTAATTGTGGGTCCAAATTGAGAGAAAGGAATTGAGAAGATCTCACCAAGTGGGATCTTACGATCAGAATAATGTTAGTATCATATAAATGGTTAAAACAATTGGTGGACGTGGATGTGCCATCAGAAGAGTTGGCTGAAAAAATGTCAACTACAGGGATCGAAGTAGAAGGTGTGGAATCGCCTGCTACTGGTCTCTCAAAAATTGTCGTCGGAGAAGTCTTGTCTTGTGAAGATGTGCCAGAGACACACCTTCATGTCTGCCAAGTTAATGTGGGGGAAGAAGAAGCGCGTCAAATCGTCTGTGGAGCACCAAATGTGCGAGCAGGCATCAAGGTGATGGTGGCTCTTCCAGGTGCTCGCATCGCAGATAACTACAAGATTAAAAAAGGGAAAATCCGTGGTTTGGAATCCCTTGGGATGATCTGTTCACTTGGTGAGTTAGGCATTTCTGACTCAGTTGTACCGAAAGAATTTGCGGATGGCATCCAAATCTTGCCAGAGGATGCTGTTCCAGGAGAAGAAGTCTTCTCTTACCTAGACTTGGATGATGAAATCATCGAGCTTTCTATCACTCCAAACCGTGCAGATGCTCTTTCGATGCGTGGGGTAGCACATGAAGTAGCAGCCATCTATGACAAGGCAGTCAACTTCAAAGAATTTACTTTAACAGAAACAGACCAAGTTGCAGCGGATGCTCTTTCTGTCAGCATCGACACAGATAAGGCTCCTTATTATGCAGCTCGTATCTTGGACAATGTAACCATCGCACCAAGTCCACAATGGTTGCAAAACCTCCTCATGAATGAAGGCATCCGTCCCATAAATAATGTGGTTGACGTGACCAACTATATTCTGCTTTACTTTGGTCAGCCTATGCATGCCTTTGATTTGGATACCTTTGAAGGAAACGACATCTGTGTGCGTGAAGCGCGTGCAGGTGAGAAATTAGTGACCTTGGACGGGGAAGAGCGTGAGTTGGAAACAAGTGACCTCGTGATTACGGTTGCTGACAAACCAGTAGCCCTTGCAGGTGTCATGGGTGGAGAGGCTACAGAAATCTCTGAGAACTCTAGTCGTGTCGTCCTTGAAGCAGCTGTCTTCAATGGCAAATCGATCCGTAAGACAAGCGGTCGCCTCAACCTTCGTTCTGAATCATCTTCTCGCTTTGAAAAAGGGATCAACGTGGCAACCGTTAATGAAGCCCTTGATGCGGCAGCAAGCATGATTGCAGAGCTTGCTGGTGCGACCGTGCGTAAGGGCATTGTTTCAGCAGGTCAGTTGGATACTTCAGATGTGGAAGTTTCTTCCACTCTTGCAGACGTGAACCGTGTCCTTGGAACAGAGCTTTCCTACGCGGATGTCGAAGATGTCTTCCGTCGTCTTGGTTTTGGCCTTTCTGGAAATGCAGAAAACTTCACAGTCAGCGTTCCTCGTCGCCGTTGGGACATCACTATCGAAGCGGACCTCTTTGAAGAAATTGCTCGAATTTATGGTTATGACAAATTACCAGCAACCCTTCCAAAAGATGACGGGACAGCAGGTGAATTGACAGCGACTCAAAAATTGCGTCGCCAAGTTCGGACTATCGCTGAAGGGGCTGGATTGACTGAAATCATTACTTATGCACTGACAACTCCTGAAAAAGCAGTGGAGTTCACGACTGCACCAAGCAACTTAACGGAGCTCATGTGGCCAATGACTGTGGATCGTTCAGTCCTCCGTCAAAATATGGTTTCAGGTATTTTGGATACAGTTGCCTACAACGTAGCGCGTAAGAACAAAGATTTGGCTCTCTATGAGATCGGAAAAGTCTTTGAACAAAAAGGCAATCCAAAAGAAGACTTGCCAAACGAAATCAATAGCTTTGCCTTTGCTTTGACTGGCTTAGTTGCTGAAAAAGACTTCCAAACTCCAGCTGTTCCAGTTGACTTCTTCTATGCCAAGGGAATCTTGGAAGCCCTTTTTGCTCGCTTGGGTCTTGAAGTGACTTATACAGCAACACAAGAAATCAAGAGTCTCCACCCAGGTCGTACAGCCTTGCTCTCACTTGGTGACCAGGTGATTGGGGTCTTGGGGCAAGTGCATCCTGTAACAGCTAAGTCTTATGATATCCCAGAAACCTATGTGGCAGAATTGAACTTATCTGCTATTGAAGCAGCCCTTCAACCAGCCGCAGCCTTTGTGGAAATCACCAAATTCCCAGCAGTGAGCCGTGATATCGCCCTTCTCCTCAAAGCAGAAGTGACTCACCAAGAGGTAGTCGATGCCATTCAAGCTGCTGGTGTGAAACGTTTGACAGCTATCAAACTCTTTGACGTCTTCTCAGGTGAAAAACTAGGACTTGGCATGAAGTCTATGGCCTACAGCTTGACCTTCCAAAATCCAGAAGATAGCCTGACAGATGAAGAAGTCGCACGCTATATGGAAAAAATCCAAGCATCACTTGAAGAAAAAGTCAATGCAGAAGTGCGTTAAGATGTAGTTCAAGACAGTTGAGACATGTTCTCAGCTGTTTTTGTTTTGTATTTTAAAAATTACAATCTTCTTACAAGTTTGTGAAAAGATTTACAAATGTTATAGGATGGTTTATAATAGAAGAATAAACATTTAGTAGATTTACTGAAAAAAGGAAGGAGAATGGGGATGCTAAATATGAGAAAACCTATCCTATCACTTGTTGGTTTGTTAGCAGTGGCTAGCCTAATCGGATGTCAGGAGGCAAGTCGAAAGAAAGAAGATTCAAAGGAACTAAGTCAAGAACAAATCATTGACAAGGGGCTGGAAGCTT
Source organism: Streptococcus parasanguinis (assembly GCA_032572035.1). Lineage (GTDB taxonomy): Bacteria > Bacillota > Bacilli > Lactobacillales > Streptococcaceae > Streptococcus > Streptococcus parasanguinis_AB. The sequence continues at coordinate 280 of JAWGXY010000082.1, read as the reverse complement.
TTGAACACTTGAAAAATGGCAAAATCCATATGGAAGATGAAGTAGTAAAGGTTGTAAATGAGCCGGAAGAGGGAGAGGAGAAAAATGCCACTGTTAAGACAAGCTTTGATGGTTCATTTGAATTGAGGCCGGATTATGTCCGTGGAATTTATACTTCAGCAGAGGGTACACAAGAAATATATTGGCAATCTTCGGTTCCCTTTTATAAAAAAGCAGGTGATTCAATATGGAGGACTGGATATAGTATTCGTGAATATGATGCAGGTATAGGAATCTTCCA
>JAWGXY010000081.1:0-8590 GCA_032572035.1 Streptococcus parasanguinis | reverse complement strand
AGAGACTAGATGATTTTGACCTGGCGTCAGGTCAAAGGAGAGAGTCTTCATCTTTCCAAAGGTCTCCTTGAGCTGGCTAACCGTTCCATCAAAAATCTCTTGCCCCTTATCAATCATAAAAATCCGATCACAGAGTTGCTCAATATCACTCAAATCATGAGTAGTCAAGAGAATAGTTGTCTCTTCCTCCTGATTAATCTGGGTAATGGCCCGACGAATGTTGTCCTTGACCGACACATCCAAACCAATAGTCGGTTCATCTAAAAAGAGAACTTTGGGATTGTGAAGCAAGGAAGCCGCAATATCCGCCCGCATCCGTTGACCTAGTGAAAGAGTCCGCACAGGATCCTTGATAAATTCCTTCAAATCCAAAACTTCATTCAAAAAGTCCATACGCTTATGGAAAAGCGAGTCCGGTACATCATAGATCTCTTTCAAAACCGTGTAGGTCTCTTGCAGAGCCAAATCCCACCATAACTGGGTGCGTTGTCCGAAAACGACTCCAATATCCTTGACATAATCTTGGCGATTATCCTGCGGAATCTTGCCGTTAATCCGACAAAAACCAGATGTCGGTTTTAAAATCCCTGTCAGCATTTTGATGGTGGTTGACTTCCCAGCACCATTTGCCCCGATAAATCCTAAAATCTGCCCTTTTGGAACTTCAAAAGTTAAATCCTTGACCGCTTCAAAGGTCTGCTTTTCAGGATGAATAAAGGAGCGCAAGGCTCCCTTTAAACCCGGCTCCTTAACTGTCTTCACAAAATTTTTCCGAAGATGTTGCACTTCTATCATTGCCATATCTATCTCCCTATCGTAAGAAGCAACATTGTATTTTTGACCACAAATATTCTAAATCCTTACTTTCTACACTTTCTAAATATTATTACAGAAGGCTTTATACCAACCTATTATAATCCAATAAAAAAAGGAATGCAAGCGTTTGCTTATTGATTATGAAATGAGAAATTTTTCTCTTAAAATAATACTTTTAAGCAAAAATTCTGGTTTCATCGTTTCCTTAAAATACCAAAAAAACTGCCTTCTTTTTCAACATAAGGAAAGAAAGCCCTAATAACACCCTTTTATAGTGCAAATGTCTACGGAAAACAAGTGTTAATTTATATCGAAAATTTTTATCCCTAAGAAAAGATAAAAAGGTGATGCTGCATCACCTCCCTCTACCAAGTTAAGTCTTCAATCATGCTTCTTACTTGTGAATCAAGAGTCTTATCCTTCTTCAGTTCTCCAACCAAAGTCTGAATCTGCCGGACTAGATTTGGATCATTGTCATTATAGCATCGATGAAGCATCCAGATGTTATGCACAGTTGGACTTTTTAGAACTGACTCCATCAATAATTCCTCATAGCCTTGATGATAAAATCGCTCCACAAAGTGAACCAACTCACCTGGAGCTCCAAAATCTACTTCTGGATGCTTGGAAATAAAGTCTAAGACGGGGTCAACCAAATCAAAGGGTTGAGGGTAAGCCTCCATGGCATCTACAATCTCGTCTGCCAACTCAAATTCTTGGTCTTCAGTAATTGCATCATGCAAAGCAACTAACATATCATCTTTAGTAAGCATCTGATTCTCCTTTTCAACTTTTCCATATCATTATTCGTTTTTGAACTTCTTCTTCACTCATCAAACCTTGTTCGTAAGTAGTTTTCCAACTCCTTTTGGGATAAATCACTAGGAAGTTCAAACACATACTCATAACCTTCATCACAAAAGGAAACTTTCTCTTCAGGTGGAAACCATTTCCGAAGCCAGATGATATAGGAGGCATAATCTTGTAACCTGTTCGTTGAATCAAAGTAATCAATCACAAAAACATTTTTCTTGCTACTCAGTGAACTTTCCAAAGTAAGCTGAGGACTTTGATAATCCCAAGAAAGCGAGTAAGCTTTTTCAGGATTCGTCCTTTCTCTGATCAAAATACCTGGAAATTTTTCTCTCAAAGCAGTACAAAAGGCTTGTAAATCTAGGAATATGGGGTCTTTACTCTCAATAAAGACAAAATCAGCAGTACTCATCAGTCTCTCTCCTTCTTTTTAAAACTGAAAACAGACCTTAACCATCAATGGCAAAATTCTCCAGACTCTCAAATGCCTGCCCCTGATAGTCAAAAGAAAAGATATGAATATCATCAAAAGTTTGATCGCAGAAAGTAACGGTTTGTCTTTCTGGCTCGATGATGGGTTTACCCAATTTTTCAGTAGCTTCTTCATCTGTGAAATACCCATAAAATTCTTGTAAATGAGGCAGTATAAATGCAAGAATACGGTAAAGATTTTTATGGTAATTGGCTGCAAGCAACTGAGCTTCCATCTCAAAGTTTCCACTTGGTTTTTCTTCCCAAGCTACAAGAACATCATCTACTTCATGTAGGTAGGCTTGCAAGGACTGATCGAATATCATGGCTATTTTTCCTTCAATTCTATTTGTAATAACAGAAAATAAAATCACATAGATTGAACTAAATGATTACCTAGATGTAACTTTCATAATTCTTTTCACACTCTTATCTTTGTCAACTAGAAAGCAATCTGGAAAAGTCATCTGTCCCCATTTTTTATAATCAAAACTTGAATCAAAATGATTGATTAAGATTCCTAGCAAATTTCCATGAGAACTCAGTAAAATGGTTTTATCTGAGTACCTTTCTTCCAAGTCCTCAAATAAATCTAAAATTCTATTTAATGCTTCTCGATTGGACTCTCCTCCAATAAGAGATTTATCTGGATTTTGCCATAAATATTGAATTGTTTTTTCAAACTCAGTATCTTCAATAAATCTTGAGGATAATTTTCGCTCTCGTAACCGATTATCAAGAACTATTTTATCAAATTGAATTGGCGAGCTATTAATCGTTTCAAATGCTCGTTTATAAGGACTAGAAAAATAATAATCAATATTAAAAGAATTCAAAAAATCTAACTGATTAAGAGATGAAAATCCTTTTTCTGACAAAGTTCTATTAAAATCATCACTTGAAAATCTTGAATGAGCATGTCTAAGTAAAATATAAGAATTATTCATAAGTCATTACCTTTCAATTATTATCATCAGTCTCAATGGATTTTTAAGCCCTCAATTATTCTCTAAAAATTCTTTAATGCGAGAAACAATAGCATCGCTTTGATAATGATAGAGGTCGTGAGGCGCATCCATATAGTCGACTTGAACATTAGACTGGTCGCTTGCAAATCTCTCTGCATAACGTTGCCACTCTGATTGGCTAAAGGTCGTGCCTTCACCGTTAGAAACCAGGAGTAAGGCTGGAATTTTCGGATTAATGCTAGATGGAACTTTCTTGGCATTTTCCTTTGCCAAACGCGATTCATGAAACATAGCTTGTGACATCAACTGCTTATAAGCTAGAAGTTTATATTGTTTTCGTTCACTTTCGATCAGAGTTTGATTTTTTATATATAAGGACTCAGGAAAGTAGCGTAATAAGCCAATCTTGCTGCTCCAATATGCCACAGTGAGCAAGGTCTGATTCTCCTTTAAATCTTCATAACTTGATGGCAATGCCCAATCTAAACCAATCAAAGCTTTCACTTCATCAGGAAACTTCTCCTGCCAAGCAAGACTCTCTAAACTAGCCATAGAATGCGAAATAATCACATAAGTACCTGAAACATGAGCTTGCGCCAAAGCTTGACGGGTCTCAGAAAGGACCTCCATCACATCTCTTGAACGATCACTATCTTCACTAAAACCATATCCTGCTCGCTCCACGACAACAACCTTGTATTTTTTGGATAGGGGATCTGATAGATTCTTAAAGTCTAGGATAGGAGAGGCGATACCTGCACCGGAAAGAAAAACGATTGTTTGAGGTCCTTCTCCTTTAACAGAGACATTCATTCGATGTCCATTGACTGTAACTTGTTTACCAATGGGTGTGAGAAGCTTACTTTCATTTCGTAAACTAAATTGATGAAAAACAAATGTAGCACCTAAAAAGAGCAGGAGAAAGCCACAAACGATCCAGCTCCACAGTTTGAATTTTTTCATAGGCATATTGTACAAAAATTAACCCCTGGAAGCAACCTTTCCCAAACAAAAAAACAAGATCCACATGGGACCTTGCTTTCCTGTTTTTAATTAAGCTTTGCCTTCTGAACCGAATACGTCGATACGTTCTTCAACAGCTGCAGTAATTGCTTCGAAACCTGGTTTCAAGAATTTACGTGGGTCGAAGAGTTTCTTCTTGTCGTATTCTGCTTCGTTTGCATCGTATTCACGTACGAATTGACGAGTAGCATTTGCAAATGCGATTTGGCATTCAGTGTTCACGTTAACTTTTGCAACACCAAGTTTGATAGCTGCTTGGATTTGATCATCAGGGATACCTGATCCACCGTGCAATACGATTGGGAATCCTGGAACAGCTTCAGTCAATTTTTGCAAGTGGTCAAGGTGAAGACCTTTCCAGTTTGCTGGGTAAGGACCGTGGATGTTACCGATACCTGCCGCCAAGAAGTCGATTCCTGTAGCAACCATTGCTTTAGCGTCTTCGATTGGTGCCAATTCACCGTCACCGATGATACCGTCTTCTTCACCACCGATAGTACCAACTTCAGCTTCTACTGAGATACCTTTAGCATGAGCTTTTTCAACGACATCTTTCGCCAATTTAAGGTTTTCTTCAACTGGAAGGTGTGAACCGTCAAACATGATTGAAGTGTAACCAGCTTCGATACATTCAAGAGCATCGTCGTAGTGACCATGGTCAAGGTGAATAGCAACTGGTACAGTAATACCCATTGATTCTACAAGGTTTTCAATAAGGGCTTTACATACTTTGTAACCACCCATGTATTTAGCAGCACCCATAGAAGTTTGGATAAGTACTGGAGCTTTCTTAGCTTCTGCTGCACGCAAGATAGCTTGAGTCCACTCAAGGTTGTTTGTGTTAAATCCACCAACTGCATAACCATTGTCACGAGCTGCTTGGACAAATTTTTCTGCTGAAACGATTGCCATTTGTTATAGGCCTCCTATAAATTTTTATGGGGTTAATCCCACTTACATTGTTTATTTTATCACTTTTTAGATGAAATTGCTAGTTTTTCCTGTGTCTTTAAGCGCTTTCTTACGATAAATAGGGTGGAATCTCCTAACTCCTAAGACTTTCATCCTAGCAAATAAGTAAAAGAAGAGGGCTTACACCCCCTTCAATTCTCTTCTTTAAAATTTTTTAGTGAAAGGAGAAAGGCAATCCCGCAAATCACAAGGAATACCGCTGCAACCCATTGAGAATAGAAATAAGCAGCAAATAATTGACTGTCGGTGAACATTTTTCCAAGAAGCCCGTTTACCAATCTAAAAAGAAAAGGAAAGGTGTCAGGTACAGCAAGAAATATCGCAACAAGTAGAATAAAGCCTGCCATCAAGAAAAGATTGGGAATCCACTTTTTAATCCTTTTCTCTTTTCTGAGCAAACACTTAGAAGCAATCGCTGCTAGAAAAACGAGGACATTCCATATGTTTAAGGCGATAAAATATCTAAAAGTATCCTTGTATGCGCCTATCGCCATAGCTAAAATCATGATAGGACCGAAAAAATTAATGGCACTTCCCAATAGTGCAAAGAGGCCATCGACCAAAACCAGATACTTCTTCTTCATTTTCTCACCTCATCTCACACCTATTCTACCACAAAGAAATTTGAAAACAAAAAAAGATAGCCAAAGCTATCTTGATCCGATGCGGAGAGAGGGACTTGAACCCTCACGACCTAAAGCGGTCACAGGATCCTTAGTCCTGCGCGTCTGCCAATTCCGCCATCCCCGCGATTGAGTACTTTACTAGTATATCAATCAACAACTTTTTTGTCAAGATTTTTTTCAAACTTTTTTCAGGGTTTGTCATTTTTTCACAAAAAGGGATCAGGTTTCTCGACCTGATCCCTTGATTTTTATTTGCTATCGTGGTTTTCAACTGCCGCTGTGATAAAGGCTGTGTAAAGTCCTTCTGGGCGGTTTGGACGGCTTGACAATTCTGGGTGGTATTGGCAAGCAACAAAGAATTTGTTTTCTGGGATTTCAACGATTTCGACCAAACGGTTGTCTGGTGAAACGCCTGAGAAGACAAATCCTGCTTCTTCGAACTGTTCACGGAAAGCATTGTTAAACTCATAACGGTGACGGTGGCGACGTTGTACCACTTCTTGATTGTCATAGGCAGCTGCTGCTTTTGATCCTCGTTTGAGTTTAGAAGGGTAAAGACCGAGACGGAGCGTTCCTCCCATGTCTTCCACATCGATTTGGTCCCGCATGATATCGATAATCGGATACTTGGTTTCTGGATCCAATTCGGATGAATTAGCCCCTTCCAAGCCTAAAACGTGACGGGCAAACTCGATACAAGTCAACTGCATCCCCAAGCAGACACCCAACATTGGGACGTCCTGTTCACGCGCATACTTGATGGCTTGAATTTTTCCTTCTGTTCCCCGTTGACCAAAACCACCTGGGACAATGATCCCATCCGCGTCTCCAAGGAGTTCTGCCACATTTTCAGCTGTCACATCATTGGCATTGACCCAATTAATTTTGATTTCTGCATCGTTAGCATACCCTGAGTGCTTCAAGGCCTCAACAACAGAAATGTAGGCATCTTGCAATTCTACGTATTTTCCAACTAAGGAAATCTTGACCTGTTTCTTGAGGTTCATGACCTTGTCGACCATCGCAGACCATTCTGTCATATCTGCTGCAGGAACATCCAATTTCAAATGGTCACAAACGATTTGATCCATGTTTTGCGCTTGCAAGTTCAATGGGATTTGGTACAAGTGTTCCACATCCAGTGACTCGATGACAGCTTCTGGTGCGACATCACAGAATTGAGCCAACTTGTTCTTAATTCCTTGACCAGCTGGTTTTTCTGTACGGATGACCAACATATTGGGTTGAATCCCAAGACCACGCAATTCTTTCACAGAGTGTTGGGTCGGCTTGGTTTTCATTTCTCCCGCAGCCTTCAAGTAAGGAAGAAGAGTCGTGTGGATGTACATAACGTTTTCAGCACCAACATCTGCCTTCATTTGACGAAGAGCTTCAAGGAATGGAAGGGACTCAATGTCTCCAACTGTTCCCCCGACTTCTGTGATGATGACATCTGAATCCGTCGTCGTCGCTGCTCGTTTGATCTTTTCTTTCAAGGCATCTGTAATATGAGGAATCACCTGTACAGTCGCGCCCAAGTATTCTCCACGACGTTCCTTGCGAAGGACTTCGCTATAAATTTTCCCTGTTGTCACATTTGAGTACTTATTCAAATTGATATCAATAAAGCGTTCATAGTGACCAAGGTCCAAGTCTGTCTCTGCGCCATCGTCTGTGACAAATACTTCCCCGTGTTGGTAAGGGCTCATCGTCCCTGGGTCAATATTGATATAAGGGTCAAATTTTTGGATCGTCACTTTCAATCCACGATTTTTGAGCAAGCGACCAAGACTTGCTGCGACAATCCCTTTTCCGATGGATGATACGACACCACCCGTGACAAAAATATATTTTGTTGACATGTGCTTTCCTCTTCTTCTAATGTTGTAGAGGCCATTCCTCTTTGCAGAAAAAACAAAAATAGCTCCCTAATCCTTAGGGAGCTCCGACCTCAAAATGAGGTGCCCGAACAATATCTTACCGCAAATGGTCTACTTTGTCAAATTGAAAATTTCATGAAAATATTTTTCGCTGTTTACACGACCTTTTCCACTCCATTTTGTGTGACGAGAAATTTCTCAAATTGAAGCTGGGGCATACAAAGAGCAAGGTCCTTGTGGATTCGTTCTAGCGCTTCTAAACGCATCTCGACTGACGTCTCGGCATTTCCTTGGATGACAAAGAGGGCGTTTTGCGTGGTCTCCTCAAATTTGTAATGGTCACTATCGCGTACATCCAACCAAGCCAGAACTCCTTTTTGATCCCGGTAGACAGGATCTGTCGGTGCGACATGTTTTTCGCTAGAAAGGATCGGGAGGAAGATATCGTCTCTTTGACTCACTGTAAATTCAATCGGTCCCTCAATCTTATCTAGGTCATGTCCTCCGATCGCTAGAAAAGACTTCAGAGATTCGACATTATAGATATCAATGATGCTATTGATCTGAGGAAGAGCACCTCGATGCTGGATATTTCGGATAAGAGCTAGGACTGTTGGTGGATTTTTCTTGATGCTACGCCCTACTTTTTGCAAGAGGTCTGTATACCCTTTGATGACAGGAGATGCCACTACTTCTTCTATCTGACACTGGAGCGCCCATTGTTCAAGCTCTTTCTTCTTTTCAAGAAAAGAAGGGGGCAAAACTGCTTGGGGATCCACATTTCTAGCAATTCCGACCACAACTGTATCAATACCAAGAGCTACTAAACTTTGATCTAAACGAAAGTCCATCTGGAACACCTCCTATTGGGAAACCTTACACGTTTATCATACGACATTTCATCACTTTTTTCAATGCAAACAAAAAGAGAGTGGGACAGAAATCGGTCATTCGTTAGAATTCGATTTCGTCGTCCCACCTCCGCACAGTTGAGTAGGGCTGTAAAAGCTGATGAAATCAG
>JAWGXY010000080.1:0-8630 GCA_032572035.1 Streptococcus parasanguinis | reverse complement strand
GATTTCATCAGCTTTTACAGCCCTACTCAACTGTGCGGAGGTGGGACGACGAAATCGAATTCTAACGAATTACCGATTTCTGTCCCACTCTCTTTTCTTCCTTATAACCAACCCTTTTCGTGGGCAATTTTTGCTGCCTCAGTCCGGTTTTCCGCATCCAATTTGGTCAGAATGGTTGACATATAATTGCGGATGGTCCCGTTTGAGAGAAATAAGCGATCAGCAATTTCTTGGTTAGAAGCCCCTTTTGCGACTTCTTTTAAAACTGCCTTTTCTTGAGGGCTTAGAGGATTGGGATGGGTCAAGATCCCTTCCATTAATTCAGGCGAATATTCTTTTTGCCCTGCTAATACTGCATGAAGAGTCGCCATCAAATCTGTGATGCGGCGTTCTTTTAAGACATAAGCATCGACTCCAGCCTTGAGAGCCCGCTCGAAATAGCCCGGCCGCTTAAAGGTGGTAACGATGACGACCTTGATCTGGGGTTGTTGACGTTTAGCCCACTCCAACACTTCTAACCCTGTTTTAATGGGCATTTCGATATCTAAAATTGCAATATCGACTGGATGTGTTTCGAGTAAACGAATGGCCTCTTGTCCATCGCCTGCCTGCAAGACATCTTCCACATCCTCTTGCAGGAGCAAGAGCTGGCAGAGAGCATCGCGCAACATACTTTGGTCTTCAGCAACTAATAAGCGCATCTTATTTCCTTTCTTGATAGGGGATCCGTATTTCTATCCGGGTCGGCTTGTGTTGTTGACTGATCTCCAGCTCTCCTCCCAACAAGGCAATCCGTTCGCGAATCGAGTGCAGGTCCTTGTCGGAAACTTTGTCAAAGCCGATGCCATTGTCTTCTGCGACCATTTCCACTCCTGTCTCGGTGGAGCGATAAGAGAGGAGAGCTTGCGTCGCTTTAGCGTGTTTGATCATATTGGTAGCTAATTCCAGAGATACCATGGCCAGAGCAGATTCTAGGATCGGCGAGATGCTGGCTGTATCAAGCTCGTTTTGAATCTCCACTTTGATTTGCGCCACTTCTAGCATTTGCTGGACGGTTTCTAGCTCTCTTGCCAGGGTTCGCTGCTTCAAGTTCTCGACAATCTCTCGAACTTGGTGCATGGACTCTTGACTGATGGTTTGAATCTCTTGCACCTGCTCCTGCGCCTTCTCAACCTGACCCAATGCTAAGAATTGATCAGCTAGGTCCGCCTTGACACTGAGCATGGCAAAGGTGTGTCCTAGACTGTCATGCAGATCGCGGCCAATCCGATGGCGCTCGTTTTCTGCCAACAAGAGATTGATCTGGGCATTTTGCTTGGCATGGTCAGCTTTCAACTCTTCCACCATCCGAATCCGAATCATGCCGTAGGTCATGGCATGGGTAAAAAAGAAAATAATGATTAAAAATACCCATTCATACTCCATCGCACTCTGTTTGAAAAAGATGGCCCCAAAAAGCAGGAATTGCGATAGAAAAACTGTCCAAAGATAGGGAGAGCGAAAATTGCGAATCTCAAAGTGATAGACCAATAGGTTGCTGATGAAGAAATAAAACCAAAAATAGTTGGCGTTAATAAAAAGAGTATTTCCTGCTACATAGGCTAGGAGGTATAGCCAACAAATCCATGTCAGCTTTTTGTTTTCAGTAATCAAGACTCCTAGATAGGAAGCAATAAACAAGAGGGCTAAAAAGAAGTGCCAGTAGGGGACCTCCCCTAATAAAATAGAGATAAAGGGAAAGCCCATAAAGACTAGGCTAGCGTAAAACATATAATGAATATGTTTGAGTTTTTCAATCATGAACGAACCTCAGAATGACGACGATAGACAATAACAAGGGCAAACAAGGCCAGGCTAAACAAGGTTAAATAGACACTCGCAAAGACATTGACCTGTCCCTTGTTTAAAAAGGTCTTAATCAGTTCCATCAATTGATAGGTTGGAAGGCATTTGCCGATGGCTTGCATCCATTCTGGAAAGAGGCTAATGGGCATCCAAAGGCCACCCATGACAGCCAGTCCCATGTATAGGAGATTACCTACAACAGACATCAATTGACTAGAAGGAAGCAGGGTCAAGACCAGACCGATAGCTACAAAAGCTAGACTTCCTAGGATGAGAAGGAAGGCCACTAAGACCCAATCCTGTAGGGACATATTCACATGCCGCACCACATGGCCCACGGTAAAGACAACTCCAATCGATAGGAGAAAATCGACAAAGAGACCCACAACCTTTATTAGATAATATTCTACCATAGATACGGGGGTATGGCGCAAGATTTTTTGCCAATTATTGAGTCGATCGGTTTCAAGAACCGTTGGAAAAGAAAATAGAGCCGTAGACATCATGGAAAAAGCCGTCATGGAGAGGAGATAATCCCTCATAAAGTGAGCGGGGGCCCCTGGCGTGTCCTGGTACATCCCTGAAAAGAAGAGATAAAAGGCCGTGGGCATCCCAATTGATAACAAGTAATAAATAGCTTGGCGACTGGTCAAATGCCACTCAACCACGCCGAGAGCTTTCATGCGTTTCATCTTCTCTACCTACTTCCTTTGTATTTTCAAAAATAGAATCCAATAAACTTCGATTACTTACTTCGATTTCTTGGATCGAACATCCTTCTTCTTGCAATCGCCTCCACAAACGATTGGCATCACGTGTCACAATCTGAAGAGCATCGGGTTTAATGATTACTTCACTAACACCTTCCATCTCTGCTGCTAGAGCTTGGTAGCGCAAAGGCAAGGTGAAATGTTTTTCTACCTCTTCGCTTCTCATAGCGAGAGGCGTTGTATCCCGAAGCAAATGCCCCTGATGCAAGACTAGAATCCGATCAGCTGTATGCTCTACTTCCTCGATGTAATGGGAAGAATAGACAATAGTGACACCTTGGTCCTTTAAATTCCCGACGATTTCCCAAAAGCGTTGGCGAGTGGATGTATCCATTCCAGCAGTTGGCTCGTCCAAAAACAAAAGACTCGGACAACCAATCAAGGTTAGAACAAAGGATAAGAGGCGCTTTTGCCCACCAGACAACTTGCTGGCCAATTGCTTCTTTTGTTCCAGGCTGAATCGCAATAGATCATCAATTTCTTCCCCTGTTAAGGGGTTGGGATAAATAGAGCGAAAGAAACTGATCAGTTCCTGCACGGTTAGCTTTTGCACGATGGCATTCTCTTGAGGGAGATAAGAGACACTAGCCTTTAACTGAGGATGACCAGGAGCCTTCCCCTCTATTTCAATGATCCCAGAAGTCGCCTTCATATCTCCCAGAAGACAGTTCATCAAACTTGTTTTCCCAGCTCCGTTTGGCCCGATCAAGGCCAGACAATCCCCCCGTTCCACTGTGAAAGAAAGATCTTCTAGGATCACCTTTCCTTTGATACTTTTGTTCAAGTTCTCTACTCTAATGACACTCATGAGACTCTCCTTTCAACCAAATCTGGCCAGCTGGAATGATGACAAAGGCAACCAAGGTCACTCCCCAAACCGTTTGGAAAAACCAGCTAGGAAAATGGGCAGAAAACCAGCCCGTCATCATCTCAGTTGCCCAAAGGAGCAAACACAAAACAGCTACCAATCCAATTTCAAGTTTCTTTTTCATTGCTCCATCTCCTTTTTAACAGCCTTGATCATTTTCAATCCTTCTTGAACCGCCCAGCTCATGATGCCAATCCCAGCAAATAATTCCCAAGGAAAATGGTAATAGAGACTATCATCCTTTGAAAAGATCAAATAGACGACCATCCCCACCACTGTTAACGTAAACACTTTATAGAACCATTGTTTCATTTTTCCTTACCTCTTACTTTCTGACTATATTATAGCGAAAGAAAATAACAGCCACTAGATAATTTTGTCACTCACTCACATGACAAAAGTCACTAAAAAAAGCCAAGTGTCTTCACTCGACTTTTTCTATTCTTCTTACTGACCTTCTTCTTTCATGCCATGCAGCTTCAAGGCCTTGACCAAGGCATCTGCCTTCATGTTTTTCAAATCATTGAGACCGGCATCTTTAAAGTAAGAAATTTCTTCTAGAGACTTGCCATCAATTTGGTTGAGATCAATCACACTGGTTGAGAGCAATTTTTTCTCTGGAGTGATTGTGTACTCCAAACTAAAACCAGGAACGGTTTTTAACTTCTTGTAGTCTTCGTTTTGTTCCAACAAAGCTTGAATGGCTGCTGTAAGTTCTTCAGGTGATTTCTCTGCTGCAATGGTCCCAAGTTGTTTGGGCAGATCAGCTGTCACTTCGATGCGAAGGTTTTCAACCTTATCTCCCTTAGATTTGATGATATCCCGGTGTTTTGTTCCATTGATATCTCCTACTAAGGTTGTGGTTTTTTCTTCATTTTTTACTTCTTTTTTAACAGAGGAACTGCTAGATGAGCTAGCGGTTGTAGTTTTCTTTGTTTGGGATTGCGAACAACCAGTCAATACCAAAATGGCTAGCCCAAGGGTTACAAAAAATTTCTTCATTTTTATAACTCTCCTTTCACATACTGATACCAGTATAACATATCGCGTCTTTCTTGTCTAAAAACTCCACTTCTCAAACCATTTCCTCCTCTTTTCAAGCTCTTCAATTTGAATAAAAATCTGATGAATATGAGACTTTTTGCAGAAACCTCTTTTTCTCACGAATAAAGCTTCCGTGTAGGGGTCACTTCAATCTCAATTCCTCTGAATCACGCTGATTTCATAGGGAATCTCCTCGTTTTTCTATATACAAAAAAAGGTTCCGAAAGGAACCTTCTGTTCAATTATTCTACACTAAACAAGTATGGGTAGACAGGTTGGCCACCTTGGTGGATTTCTACTTCTACATCTTCATACTTCTCAGCAAGGGCTTGGGCCAATTCATTTGCCAACTCCTCACTGCCGTCTTCACCGACATAGATGGTCACAATTTCACTGTCTTCATCCAACATATGAGCGAATGTTTCTTCCAAGGTTTCCATCATATCTGGATTTGAAACAACGATTTTGCCATCGACCATTCCAAGATTATCATTTTCATGGATTTCAAGCCCATCAATAGTGGTATCGCGAACCGCTGTTGTCACACTACCAGACACAACATCGCCCAATGAAGCGCTCATGCGTTCGTAGTTTTCTTCGATTGATTTGCTTTCATCAAAGGCAAGAAGACTAGTCAATCCTTGAGGGATGGTCTTGGTCTCAACAACTGCTGCAGGTTGCTCAATCACTTCTGCTGCAGATTGAGCCGCCATCAAGATATTTTTGTTGTTTGGCAAGATAATGATGTTGCGCGCATTCAACTCTTCAACCGCTTTGACAAAGTCTTCTGTCGATGGGTTCATGGTTTGACCACCAGAGATGATGTAATCAACCCCTTGCGCTTTAAAGATATCAGCCAATCCATCACCAGCAACTACTGCGATGATGGCATATTCTTTTTCTTCAACTGGTTTGGCTTGACGTTCTTCTTTTTCAACTTGCGCTTCGTGTTGGTTACGCATGTTGTCGACTTTCACCTTGACCAAGCTTCCGTACTTAAGACCTTCTTGCATGACAAGACCTGGATCTTCTGTATGGACGTGAACTTTGACAATCTCATCGTCATTCACCACCAATAGGGAATCCCCAAGGTTGTTCAAATAGTTACGGAATTCATCGTAATCGAAGTCTTTGACATAGGTTGGACCTTGTTTCAAAGCGACCATGATTTCTGTACAGTAACCAAACTTGATGTCTTCAGTTGCGACATGGCCAGCGACTGACTTGTGGTGTTCTGCATTGATCATTTCTGACATGGTTGCAGGTGTTGCTTGGAACTCTTCAGAAGCAATGAATTCCCCTGTCAAGGCTGACAAGAATCCTTCATAGATAAAGACCAAACCTTGACCACCAGAGTCTACCACGCCAACTTCTTTCAAGACTGGCAACATATCTGGAGTCTTCGCAAGAGCTGTTTTAGCTCCTTCAAGAGCTGCACGCATGACTTCTACTGCATCATTAGTAGATTCTGCTTTTTTCTTGGCCCCAATGGCTGCCCCACGAGAAACCGTCAAAATGGTTCCTTCAACCGGCTTCATAACGGCTTTATAAGCAACTTCTACCCCAGATTGGAAGGCTGCTGCAAGCGCTGCTCCATCCAATTCTTCTTTGTCTTTGACACTTTGAGAAAATCCGCGGAACAATTGAGAAGTGATGACTCCTGAGTTCCCACGCGCACCCATCAAGAGACCTTTAGCGAAGATCCCTGCCGCTTCTCCAACAGTTGATGCAGAACGGTCAGATACTTCTTTGGCCCCATTTTCGATGGTCATTCCCATATTAGTCCCTGTATCTCCATCTGGTACAGGAAAGACGTTCAAAGAGTTTACATATTCCGCTTGTTTATTTAAGCGCGTAGCCCCCGCTTGAACCATTTCTTGAAATAAACTTGTAGTAATATTAGCCACGATTATTCTCCCACAATCTTGATATTTTGAATATAGACATTCACAGTATCCGTAGTGATTCCAAGTTGATTTTCCAAACTAAATTTCACACGTTCTTGAATATTTTTTGAGACTTCGCTAATCTTTGTTCCATAGCTCAAAACAGTGTAAACATCAACTGCGATAGTTCCTGCTTCCGTTGTTTTGACAACAACACCTTTAGAGAAGTTTTCTTTCCCTAGGAGGGCTTGGAAATTATCTTTGATCGCATTTTTGCTGGCCATTCCAACCACACCGAAGATCTCAGTAGCGGCACCGCCTACAACAGTTGCGATAACCTCATCAGTCAATTCAATTTGACCGTCCTTTGTATTGATTTTTACTGTCATAATTTCTACCTCAAAAGTATTTTATATTCTATTTTACCATAAAAGAGGTCAACTGTAAAAGGGTAGGGACTATTCTTCTCCCGCTGTGACAGCTGTCTCTAGAGAAAAAGAAAAGAACCTCTATGAGGTTCTATATTCTTTATTAAACGCGTTCTACTTTACCAGATTTCAATGCACGAGCTGAAGCCCAAACTTTTTTAGGTTTACCATCGATAAGGACAGTTACTTTTTGAAGGTTTGGTTTTACGGCACGTTTTGTTTGGTTCATAGCGTGTGAACGGTTGTTACCTGATACAGTCTTACGACCTGTGAAATAACATACTTTAGCCATTTCTGTGTTTCCTCCTATTAGATCTAATATAACGGATGTGCTAGCACCACATACCGTACTATATTACCAAAAAAAATCTCTCTTGGCAAGCTTTTGGCCAAAGTTTTTCATTTCCGACTTAAGAAAACGAATTCGCTCCGACATAGATAATTTCCAGATTTCCTAAGGAAACATCGCCCGTAATGTAGAAATCCTTGCTTGTCAGAGCACTTGGATTTTCCTGATGTTGGATCGCTGAGAGGGAATTATCCACATTTACATGGACACGCCAATCACTTGGTACATAGAGACTCAAACTTCCAAGGGAAACATCGACAACAAACTGAGCAGAAGGACCCTCGATGCGGCAATTGTCAAAATAAACCGATGCTTCTCCCATACTCACATCTGCACTTCCGCGGGTAAAGTGTTGGTCATTGAGATATTTTGTCACTGTTGAAAAAGTGACATCAATGTCATTGCCATCCGACTTACTCATGGACCCAGCAGAATAGGAAGCTAGGCGGGCTTTTGTTTTCTTAGAGGGTTTAAACAAAATGTTGAGCCCAATCACAGCGAGAATTGAGGAAAGGATGACAACTGAATTTGAAATTGGGAGGAAATGGTATTGCCCATTGAGACAAAAGAGGGCTAAAAGTCCATAGATGAAGCCCCAACCAAAATGGCGTTTTAAGAAACTAGAGAGGGACAGGACGGCAAGCAAGGTAACCCAAGCTAAGGTCCAGATGCTGATGTCCCATTTTACAAAATAGCCCTGTAAAAGGATTAAGGCTGCTAAAAGGATTAAGAATACTCCGATTAATTTTTTTCTCATGATATTACCTCATTTCATTTAGTCGTTCTTTTAAGAGTTGATAGTAGCGTCTGGATACGTGAACCTGCTTATGGGTCTGATAGAAATTGACCGTGCTGGTTCCTGAAAAAGACTTTTCCAGAGAGTAGATCTGCTTGGCGTTGACAATGGTGGATTTGGATATCCGACAAAAGGCGATGGGAAGCAACTCCTCCAACTCATAGAGCTTCTGCTTGACCTCATAGGCCTCGTCCTTGGTGTGCCCAAAAATCTTCTCCCCGTCCGTCTCAAAAAAGAGGATCGATGCCACATCTAGAAAATACTCACTTCGATCCTTGTAGAAGGCTAAAGGAGCAACCTTTTGTTCTAAGATTCTCTCTTGCAGCTGGGTCAACTCCGGGGTCAAGCGCGGAGCTCGAATCAAGATCTCAGGCTCATCCATTGATGGATCCAATTCGATTCTAACTTTCATAAAACTCCTTTCCCAACGTTTTGATAGTACCATTATAACAGCTGTTGAAAACAAAACAAGGGCTTTTCAGTAAGTGGCACATTTTCCCCATCAAGAGGTCGTATTTGAGAAGTAAAAAAGAGAGCGGGACAGGAATCGGTAATTCGTTAGAATTCGATTTCGTCGTCCCACCTCCGCACAGTTGAGTAGGGCTGTAAAAGCTGATGAAATCAGCGTAGTAGAGCCCACTCAA
>JAWGXY010000079.1:0-8662 GCA_032572035.1 Streptococcus parasanguinis | reverse complement strand
ATTCTACACGGATCAGTCCAGTTGCGCAAAATGAGGCAGCGAACTTTATCGTAGATCGCTTCGGTGATAAATATTCTAAGCATGGAAGCCGTGTGAAGAATGCTTCTGGTGCCCAAGATGCCCACGAAGCGATTCGTCCGTCTAGCGTCTTCAATACTCCTGAGAGCATTGCTAAATACTTGGACAAAGACCAATTGAAACTCTACACCTTGATTTGGAATCGTTTTGTCGCTAGCCAGATGACGGCAGCTGTCTTTGATACTATGAATGTCCGTTTAGGTCAAAATGGGGTTCAATATACAGCGAATGGGAGTCAGGTAAAGTTTGACGGTTATTTGGCGATTTATAATGATTCAGACAAAAACAAGATGTTGCCGGACATGGTAGAAGGCGATATCGTCAAGCAGGTCAATAGCAAGCCGGAGCAACACTTTACCCAACCACCTGCTCGATATTCTGAAGCAACCTTGATTAAGACCTTAGAAGAAAATGGGGTTGGTCGTCCTTCAACCTATGCTCCGACGATTGAGACCATTCAAAAACGCTATTATGTGAAGCTGGTAGCCAAACGCTTTGAACCAACGGAATTAGGGGAGATCGTTAATAAACTGATTGTTGAATTTTTCCCAGATATCGTTAATGTGACCTTCACAGCAGAGATGGAAGGTAAACTCGATGATGTCGAACTTGGAAAAGAAGAGTGGCAAAAAGTCATCGATGCTTTCTACAAACCATTTTCTAAAGAGGTCGCAAAGGCTGAAGAAGAGATGGAAAAAATCCAAATTAAAGACGAACCAGCTGGTTTTGATTGTGAAGTTTGTGGAAGCCCGATGGTGATTAAATTAGGACGTTTTGGAAAGTTCTATGCTTGTAGCAATTTCCCAGATTGTCGTCATACCCAGGCCATTGTCAAAGAAATCGGTGTGGAGTGTCCTGACTGTCATCAGGGACAAATCATCGAACGCAAAACCAAGCGCAACCGTATCTTCTATGGATGCAATCGCTATCCAGAGTGTGAATTTACCTCTTGGGATAAACCGATCGGTAGGGATTGTCCAAAATGTGGCCACTACTTAGTTGAGAAAAAAGTTCGTGGTGGCGGCAAACAAGTCGTATGTAGCAATGGCGACTACGAAGAAGAAAAAGTGAAATAAGTTATTAAATGTCTATTATAACAGCAATTTTTATAAATGTCTGTTATAATAGACATTTATCGTTTTTTTCGTTATAATAGACACAAGGAGGTGAGCATATGTATCTTGCTTTGATTGCAGATGTCATTGATTCCAAAACCGTACAAGAACGTTTTGACCTGCAAAAACAGTTAGAAAAAACGCTTCAAAAGATCAATGAGCTTTTTAAAGACTATCTAGCATCGTCTTTTACCTTAACTTTGGGCGATGAATTTCAGGCGCTTTTAAAAATGGATGCTCCGGTTTTTCAAATTATCGATACCCTGCGTTCAGAACTAAAGCCAACTCAACTTCGTTTCGGCATTGGCCTTGGAGAAATTGTAACGGATATCGATCCCCTGCAAAGTATCGGTGCAGATGGACCAGCCTATTGGAATGCTCGTGCAGCTATAAATCTGGTCCATCAGAAAAATGATTATGGCAACACCCAGATCTATTTTTTGAGCGGTAATGACAGCAAGGACTCGGTGGTGAATGCGCTCATCGCTTCCGGAGAGGCCATACGTTCGGGTTGGCGAGAGAGTCAGGAGGAGATCCTGCTTGATCTTTTAAAGAGATCTGTCTATAGTGAAAGCTTTAGCCAGCAGGATTTGGCCCAATCGTTAGCCATTAACCCAAGCGCCCTGTCCAAGCGCTTAAAGAGTAGCAGTATTCGTGTTTATTTACGGGGACGAGCAGCAGCACTAGCTTGTATTCAAAGCTTAGAGAAAGGAGAGGCCCATGAGCGGATTGTCTAGTATCGTAACGAATCCATACTTGATCCTCTTGTTAATTTGTCATTTGTTATCGGATTATTATTTTCAAAGCCAAAAGATGGCAGATCGCAAGGATCAGGATAAGAAAGTGCTCGGGCTTCACATTCTATATGTTGCTCTGCCTCTGATCGTTGTTTCTCTCTGTCATCTAGACTTGTGGTGGATTTGCTTGGTCATTTTACTGAGCCATGCCGCAATAGATTTCTTAAAACCGATCGTGCAGAATGGTTTGAAATTACCAACCGCCTGGACCTTTGCCTTGGATCAAGTCTTGCATGTCAGCATCATTAGCTGTCTAGTCCTTTTAGGAGCGAAGAATGGTTCGACCTATCTGCCTCTGGACACTTTAAATCTAATTTTTTATGTTCTCCTAGTTGGGAAACCAAGCAATATTGCCTTTAAAATTCTGTTTGCCAAGTATCAACCCACCAGCAAGAAGAAAATGGATACGATCACTGGGGCTGGTTCCATGATTGGCTTTTTAGAGCGTTTGGTGATTGGTGCCTGTCTCATCTATGGGCAATTTGCTTCTATCGGCCTAGTCTTTACTGCCAAGTCCATCGCTCGCTACAATAAAATTTCGGAGGATCCAGCCTTTGCGGAGTATTACTTGATCGGCTCCTTGTTCAGTATCCTATCTGCCCTCTTAGCAGCTTGGTTGTGTCTATAAGAAAATAAATAGTAAAGTCTAAGACAGGAAGGAAAAGCCTCCCTGTCTTTTTACTTGGCTTTTTGGTATAATGGACCAAGTAGAAAATTAGAAAGATTTGTGGGTGTCTAACAGTTCAGTGAGGTGGTTTGATACCCAAAGAGGTATTAGTGTCATGTCTCAATCTTATATCAATGTGATCGGTGCGGGCCTTGCAGGCTCGGAAGCAGCTTACCAGATTGCCCAACAGGGAATTCCGGTCAAGCTTTATGAAATGCGTGGAGTCAAATCCACTCCGCAACACAAAACAGACAACTTTGCTGAGTTAGTGTGTTCCAACTCTCTTCGTGGGGATTCTCTCACCAATGCTGTCGGGCTCCTCAAAGAAGAAATGCGTCGTCTGGGTTCTGTCATCCTTGAAGCAGCGGAAGCGACTCGTGTACCAGCCGGTGGAGCACTTGCTGTGGACCGAGAAGGTTTTGCTAGCCGGGTGACGGAGAAGGTGTCCCAACATCCGCTCATCGAAGTCATTCGTGATGAAATTACGGAATTGCCGACAGATGCCATCACAGTGGTCGCAACGGGGCCTCTAACCAGCGATGCCTTGGCAGAAAAGATTCACGCCCTTAATGGTGGCGATGGTTTCTATTTTTATGATGCAGCAGCTCCAATCATCGATGTCAATACTGTCGATATGAACAAGGTCTATCTCAAGTCACGCTATGACAAGGGAGAAGCAGCTTATCTCAACTGCCCAATGACCAAGCAAGAGTTTATGGACTTCCACGAGGCCTTGGTCAATGCTGAAGAAGCCCCGCTCAACTCTTTTGAAAAAGAAAAGTATTTCGAAGGCTGTATGCCCATTGAAGTCATGGCCAAACGTGGTATCAAAACCATGCTCTATGGCCCTATGAAACCAGTTGGACTCGAGTATCCAGATGATTACAAAGGGCCACGTGATGGGGAGTTTAAGACACCCTACGCAGTCGTTCAGTTGCGCCAAGACAATGCGGCTGCCAGCCTCTACAATATCGTCGGCTTCCAAACTCACCTTAAATGGGGCGAACAAAAACGGGTCTTCCAAATGATTCCAGGTTTGGAACATGCGGGGTTTGTCAGATACGGCGTCATGCACCGCAATTCCTACATGGATTCTCCAAATCTGCTGGAACAAACCTACCGCTCGAAGAAACAACCAAATCTCTTCTTTGCAGGTCAAATGACAGGTGTAGAAGGCTATGTTGAGTCAGCGGCCTCAGGTTTGGTAGCTGGAATCAATGCCGCTCGCCTTTTCAAAGGAGAAGAAGCAGCGATTTTCCCTGAAACGACAGCTATCGGAAGCCTGGCTCACTATATCACCCATGCAGATAGCAAGCATTTCCAACCCATGAATGTCAACTTCGGGATTATCAAAGAGCTAGAAGGACCACGCATTCGGGATAAAAAGGAACGTTATGAGAAAATTGCCGAACGTTCTTTACAAGATTTGGCTCAGTTTATGGAAAAATAACCCAAGAAAGGAAAAAGTTTGGAGAAAATCCAGACTTTTTCTTCTAAAAATGGTATAATGAATAAAATTTAGAATATAGAGAGTTTTCTGACAATGAACAAATCCTATTTTTATTTAGATATGAAGACACACGAGTTGAAAGTGCCTTATACCGGAAAACTCCGTCGTGTGCGAGTCTTATTACCTAAGAATTATGAAACGGATACAGATAGACGTTACCCTGTGGTTTATTTCCACGATGGACAAAACGTTTTGTACAGCAAGGAAGCTTATGCGGGTCATTCCTGGAAAGTCATTCCAGCCATTAAGCGGAATCCCGATATTAGCCGCATGATTGTCGTTGCGATCGATAATGATGGTTTCCAACGCATGAACGAATACTCTGCCTGGAAGTACAAGGAATCTAATATTCCTGGCATGCAATTTGGTGGCAAGGGAGTTGAGTACGGCGAATTTGTTATGGAGGTGGTGAAACCTTTCATTGACCAAGAATATCGGACTCTTGCTGATCGAGAACATACGGCCATGATTGGTTCTTCCTTGGGTGGGAATATTACCCAATTCTTGGGCTTAGAGTACCAAGATCAAATTGGTTGTTTAGGTATCTTTTCATCCGCTAACTGGCTGCACCAAGATGCCTTCAATCATTATATTGAACGCAAAAAATTATATTCAGACCAACGGATCTACATCTATGTGGGGACTGAAGAGGCGGATGATACAGATAAAACGCTGATGGCGGGGAATATCAAGCAAGCCTATATTGACTCATCCCTTCGTTACTATCACGATGTCATTCAACAAGGAGTCGATCTCAATCATATTGCCATTCGGATTCAATCCGGTGCTATTCACCATGAAGAAGCTTGGGCTGAACATTTACCAGAATGCCTTCGTTTTTTGGCAGAAAAATGGGATTAATAGCCTGTAAATAAAGAATTATAGAGAAAGAGGGAACTTATGAATATTGAACATTTAAGCCACTGGAGTGGCCAACTCAACCGTGAAATGTATTTGAATCGCTATGGACACGCAGGGATTCCTGTTGTAGTCTTTGCTTCATCAGGTGGAAGCCATAACGAGTACTATGACTTTGGTATGATTGATGCTTGTGCTCAGTTTATCGAAGAAGGACGGGTTCAATTCTTTACCCTTTCGAGTGTGGATAGTGATAGCTGGCTTTGTAATTGGAAGAATCCTCACGATCGAGCAGAAATGCACCGAGCTTATGAACGCTATGTGATTGAAGAAGCCATTCCTTTTATCAAACACAAAACAGGCTGGTTTAATCCGATGATGACAACTGGTTGCTCTATGGGAGCCTACCACGCGCTCAATTTCTTCTTGCAACATCCAGATGTCTTCAACAAAGTGATTGCCTTGAGTGGTGTCTATGACGCTCGTTTCTTTGTTGGTGATTTTGGAGGCGATGAAGCCATTTACCAAAATTCTCCATCTGATTATATTTGGAACCAAAATGATGGCTGGTTTATCGATCGTTACCGTCAGGCCGAAATCGTTATTTGTACTGGTTTAGGAGCTTGGGAACAAGATGGACTTCCATCTTTCTACAAACTGAAAGAAGCCTTTGATCACAAAAATATTCCTGCATGGTTCGCTGAATGGGGACATGATGTTGCCCACGATTGGGAATGGTGGCGCAAACAAATGCCATACTTCCTAGGCCAAATGCATCTTTAAGTAAAAAGGGAGGAGACCTCAATGAATTATATCGTTATTTCACCATATTACCCACAAAACTTCCAACAATTTACAATTGAATTGGCTAATAAAGGGATTACTGTCTTGGGAATTGGTCAAGAGCCATATGAACAGTTAGATGAGCCTTTGCGCAACAGCTTAACAGAATATTTCCGTGTTGAAAATTTGGAAAATCTGGATGAAGTGAAGCGTGCGGTAGCCTTTCTCTTTTACAAACATGGTCCAATCGACCGTATCGAATCCCACAATGAATACTGGTTGGAATTGGATGCGGCGCTTCGGGAGCAATTCAATGTCTTCGGGGCTAAGCCAAAAGATCTGAAGAAAACCAAGTTCAAATCCGAAATGAAGAAACTCTTCAAGAAGGCTGGAGTCCCAGTCGTTCCGGGTGCTGTGGTTAAAACAGAAAAAGACATTGATAAGGCCGTGAAGAAGATTGGGTTGCCATTGATTGCCAAACCTGACAATGGAGTAGGAGCAGCGGCGACCTTTAAACTTGAAACACCAGAAGATGTAGATCATTTCAAGGCAGAATGGGATGGACATACGGAGTATTTCTTTGAGAAATTCGTCACTTCTAGTGAGATTTGTACCTTTGATGGTCTGGTCGATCGCGATGGTAATATTGTCTTCTCGACTACTTTTGACTATGCCTATACGCCACTCGATTTGATGCTCTACAAGATGGACAATTCTTATTATGTCCTCAAAGAGATGGATCCAATATTGCGTCAATACGGGGAAGCCATTGTCAAAGCTTTTGGCATGAAGGAACGTTTCTTCCACATTGAGTTCTTCCGCGATGGGGATGACTATATTGCGATAGAGTACAATAATCGCCCTGCAGGTGGCTTTACCATCGATGTCTACAACTACGCTCACTCGATTGATTTGTACCGTGGCTATGCCGCCATTGTAGCAGGAGAACCTTTCCCAGCTTCTGAGTTTGAGCCTCTTTATTGCTTGGCAACCTCTCGTCGTGCCAATGCAGCTTATGCTCTGTCAGAGGAAGAAGTTTTGGCTAAATACCATGATCAATTCCGTGTCAAGAAAGACATGCCAGCGGCCTTTGCGGAACTTCAGGGAGATTACCTCTATATGCTTACTACACCTAGTCGTGAAGAATTGGAACAAATGATTCATGACTTTGGCCAACGCCAATCATAAGATAACGACCGGTAGGATAGGATCCTATCGGTTTTTTTATATTTTAATGTAATCTTATGAAAGAAAAGTTTGTGAAATGGTTTATTTGAAGTTGAAAATGCTTATAAAACCTCCCTCCAAGGTATATAGTTTGTGAAATCATTTGAGCATTATTTTTGACAGTGCTTTCATATTTGGCTAGAATAAAAATGAATGAATAAATGCTAAGAAAGGCGAAATGATGGCAACATTAGATAAAAGTCTCTTATTGGAAATGTTCCGTAAAATGGAAGAAATCCGTCGCATGGACTTAAAAATTGCACAGTTAGTAAAAAAAGGGAAAGTGCCTGGTATGACGCACTTTTCTGTTGGGGAAGAAGCGGCTAACGTTGGAGCTATGTTGGCTTTAAACGACGATGATTTGCTGACATCTAACCACCGTGGACACGGACAAGCCATTGCTAAAGGAATCGATTTGAATGGCATGATGGCTGAAATCCTGGGGAAATATACGGGTACTTGTAAAGGGAAGGGTGGCTCCATGCATATCGCTGACCTCGATGCTGGTAACCTTGGTGCTAACGGGATCGTTGGTGGTGGTATGGGAATTGCAGTAGGTGCTGCCCTTACTCAACAAATGAAAAAGACTGGTAAGATTGTCGTCTGCTTCTTTGGGGACGGCGCAACCAACGAAGGTGTCTTCCACGAAGCGGTCAATATGGCTTCTATCTGGAATCTGCCAGTTATTTTCTACTGTATCAATAACGGTTACGGAATCTCTGCTGATATCAAGAAAATGACCAATATCCAGCATATCCACGAGCGTAGTGCTGCTTACGGCATTCCTGGAATGTTTATTCCTGATGGGAACAACGTTATTGATGTCTATGAAGGATTTAAGAAGGCAGTCGATCACGTCCGCTCTGGTAAAGGCCCTGTCTTGATCGAGAGTGTCACCTATCGTTGGCTTGGTCACTCATCTTCAGACCCTGGTAAATACCGGACCCGTGAAGAAGTCGAAGAGTGGAAGAAGAAAGATCCAATCGAAAACCTTCGCAAGTATCTCCTTGAAAATGAGATTGCGAGCGCAGAAGAATTGGATCAGATCCAAGAAGAAGTAAAAGAAGCAGTTGAAGCTTCAGTGAAATTTGCGGAAGAAAGCCCATTCCCTCCACTCGAATCAGCTTTCGAAGATATTTACGCAGACTAAGGGGGAGTAGAGAATTATGGAAACTAAATTAATGTCTTTCCGCGATACCATTATCCTTGCTATGTCTGAGGAAATGCGTCGCGACGAAAATGTATTGTTGATGGGAGAAGATGTCGGAGTGTTCGGTGGAGACTTCGGGACTTCTGTAGGGATGCTGGAAGAGTTTGGTCCAGAACGTGTCCGTGACTGTCCGATTTCTGAGGCTGCAATTTCAGGTGCAGCAGCTGGTGCAGCCATGACTGGACTTCGCCCAATCGTTGATATGACCTTCATGGATTTCTCAGTAATTGCCATGGATGCTATTGTCAACCAAGCTGCTAAGACTCGCTACATGTTTGGCGGGAAAGGTCAAGTACCGATGACCATTCGCTGTGCTGCTGGGAATGGAGTTGGATCTGCAGCTCAACACTCCCAATCTTTGGAATCATGGTTTACTCATATTCCTGGTTTGAAAGTTGTTGCTCCTGGTACGCCAGC
>JAWGXY010000078.1:0-8704 GCA_032572035.1 Streptococcus parasanguinis | reverse complement strand
ATCAACTGAATATCTTCATAGTCGAAAATAGGAAATTCATTTAACATAGATTGAAAAATCTCTTTTCTAAAAACTGACCTACCTATGCGCAAGCGCATCGCTACGTCTCTTGACGTTTCCTTGATAGATTATACCAAAGATACGGACCTAATGCAATGGGAATGATTTTATAGGAAATAACGTTCGGAAATTACAAGGTAAAAACCCGTTTCAAAAAGAGAAACAGGTTTTATTTATGAACATTTTGGAGCCAATTGTTGACTTCTCTAGCTACAATTTCAGGCGCCTCTGTATATAGTTCGTGCCCCAAACCATCTAGCAAGACTTGCTCGATCTGAGGATCTAGTTGCTCCAGAGCTTCTTTTCTCCATTCAGGTTCTTCTTGGTATCGAGGTCCAATAAATAGGACAGGCAGGTCTGCCAGTGGAATTTGGTAAGTCTTCATCTGACGCCGTAGACGCAATAAAGCCATCACCTTTTCGAGATCCAGATTTAATTCATATTGTTCACTCACTGGATTCCAGCGATAGCTAGCCTCTACTGCTTTTCGCTCTATAGGCGTCAGATCTGCTCCATCACCAAGTTCTGATAACACAGCTTCTTCTATAGTCGCAAAGACTTGCTGCTGCATGAAGGACGCCGTTCCTTCTAGTTCTTCTTCAAGAGGCAGGATCTTTTCCATATCCAGATAACCCCCATCCAGGAGAATCAAAGCCTGGATCTGAGGAAACTCAGTAGCCAGATAACGAGCCAAATCTCCACCCAAGGAATGCCCAAATAAGCAGATCTCTTCAGCCTGGCCAACCCGACCTTGGAACCAATCACGAAGATCGTTTTCTGTCTGAATCATTTCCCTATAGGGATCTAGAAAGGTCACAGGAAAGCCTAGCTCATCCATTAGTGGAGCCAGATGGTAGCTATTACCACCTAGGCCACCGATAAAATAATACTGCATGTGTTTTGTCCTTTCTTTTTCATTCTATTTCATTGGTTAGCGCTACTCTCTCGCGTCTCCTTTATGGAGTTCCGTATTATAAACAATTTCTGCACCAGGGCTTCCTTTATCATCCTTTACGACTCCTATTAACTGACCATCTTCTACTAATAATTCAATATTTTCATCTGTACTACTTGCCTCTGTGAGTATAGCTCTCTTAGGCAAATGCTCCTCATTTGAAACGTCTACAGGTTTGCCATTTGAGTCCAGTAACTCAATGACTTCATTGCCACCTCCATCAAAATCAAGAACAATGTCTGAAATCAATCCATAACTTAATGGAATAAATTTCTTTATTTTATCTCCCAGAGTAGCTTTATTTCCATACTTGTCATAGATCGTCGGACGCACATAGGCATTTGAGAATGTTGACCCTTCTTCAGTAACGTAGATTGGGGAGAACTCAATCTTCTCAATCCCAGTATAGTGTTCTTTGATGTAGGTTCCGATTTGTTCTTCTAGCAAAAGAAAACCATGCTTATAGAGCTTTGTTGTTTTCGGTCCAAGATTCGGCTTCGTTAGTTTATTGTAGACAAAGTAACTACCGGATAGGATGAAAATTAAAATAGCAATGATCTTTACCCACTTTCTGCTCATCAGTCGCTCCTCCTTCTATCTACTTCAGTATAGCATATTTGGTTGGCTTTCCATCGCTATTCCTAACGAAACGGAATATAAAGATTTGAAATGTGGCGAAATTTTAAAGCATTTCACAGTCTCATGAAATACTTTTAAACTGTATTATTTTTATATGAATAGAAGACTAGTTCCTTCAGTTTTCTTGGTCTCTTCAATCCAATATTGCTCCTCTTTGGGGATCAAATGATCAAAACGTCCTGAAAAAAACTTCCATCCGTTTGGCACATATCTTTCGTAGTTTTTCATCCCCAGATGGTTTGAATAAAATTCTTCTTTATCAAAATCGATGAAAAGATCCGGAAGCAAGGCTTTTCCTTCCAGAATAATCTCTGAATTCAAGTTCTCCTCTTCCATTGAACGTTTGATCATTGAGATCAATTCTTCAACCGTCACCTTCAGCCAATCATCTTTATACATTTCTAAGTAGCTCTCAAGATTGCTTTTTGTAATCACATGAAGATTCTGCTGAATCTCAGGTAAATAGGAGAAATCAACATCCAGACCTGCTTCCTGGTATGCCTGAATATATTTATCGATATCCATTGTCCACATTTCGTTTGAACAAATATACCAGTTAAACTGATGATTTGCAATAACCCCAACAATATTTATTTCTGGTTTCTCTATCAATTGGTCTTTATTCACTAGTTTTTTCTCCCCTTCTCCTATCTACTTGTTCCGAACTGACAATAGGACTTACTTACCAAACATTATATATCTATGATACCGAATTATATTTTGACAAGCAAGTTAATGACCGAGTCGCTAACAAAAAAGCCAGCTAAAAGGGTTTAGCTGACTGATGTCATATCTAATAAATCTTTCTCTGCTCGATCATCTAGCAGAGAAAGCAAGTATCCCACATTCTCTTATATTCTATAAAACAAAAAAGCACTCTGCAAAAACAGAGTGCTATCGTCTTTAATACTTTATATTCCGTTCGACAAACTTGAAGTTGTTTACTTACAGTACTCCTCTATTTTGTAGCTATATTCTTTTAGAAGTCCCCGTGAATAAATTTTTTTATTTTTTGAATCTCTAACTTCATTCCAAAGGATAGCCGCAACTTTTAACTTGTTGGAGTAATGATTGCTAAATTCATCGGCACAAAAGTCTTTTAGAAATTGATTCCATTGGCAAGCTGAATTATCATACTTGGCGTAGTCTGACTCTCCATAGTATATTTTAATCATATCTTGGATTGTAAAATTTATGTTGTTGTCCCGTTTTACTTTTCTCCAAGCAGTTGCCATATCAGCATTAAACTTAAACGGATTAACACCTGTTACAGCTGAAAAATAATCACGAAATTTCTGATTAAAGGAAAACTCACATTCAAGTAATGATGTATTTAGGGTTATTATTTCGGTTTGATTTTTGTTTCTTTTCCTCAAAACTTTTTCTACTCTATTTCCCCTAAAATATTGTTCTATAATATGATTTAATTCTTTTTTTGTACATCTGTATTCTAATCCAAGGTACTTACAAATTTGTGAAAGCTCTTCTCGATACCAGTAGTATCTGTTAAATTCTTCATATGATTTTATATCTCTAAAATCAGGTCTATGTTCTTCCAAATGCTCGCCTCTACAACTCCAAATTTATCTCATTATACCATAGATAATAAAAGTCATATCAATTTATACCCATGCCACATAAAGCTATAACAGAATATATTACAATCTTGTAATTACTGTATTTCTATTAAGCTTAACATTCTTATAAAATAAATAAGAAAAACAAACGATATAGTCCATCACTAGTAACAAGAAATACTAGAAGTTGAAAGATATAAAAACATTTAAATGGAAAGCATAGCAATAAACAAAACAGTCAGTAAAACGATGGTTTTGTTGTGTTGTTTCACTTGCTTTCTAATTTCCTCTTTTGACTTTATCCGCAGACGCCCTTTGTATTTTGATTTAGTCATGGAACTTCTAATAAGTTCGCTGACGTCCGTACTCACTTAAGGAAAGTTTTTTATATGACTTTATCTTCAATCTGAGACCGTTAAAACCTCTTTGTTTGAATCTTTCTAACTGAATTGGACACAAAAAATCCACTCACTCGGGGTGAAATGGATTGTTTCTTCATTAACGGTTCAACAAGAAATTGAACAATTTTTCGACAATTTTTACGACCAACCAGCATAAGAATCCGATATAGCTAAAATAGAAAATGAGTGACAAAATCGTAATAATCATGGTTTCCTCCTTCGTCGATTGCAAGTACTTGTCTTATTATACCTTTTTATGCAATCGAACTCAATAGAATTTTGAAAATTGTCTGATTATTCTTTTTCTTCTTTAGCTTCTTTGGCGTCTTGATCGGCTTCTTCACTGCCTTTATTGACAGCTGTCTTAAATTCAGCAAACATTTTGCCGATGGACTGGCCCAATTCTGGTAGGCGTTTTGGTCCAAAAATCAAGAGGGCTCCTAGGATGATGATGATCAATCCTGGTGCTCCAATATCACGTAAAATTCCCATTAGTTTCTCCTTTTTCTTGAATAGATGACTTTACTGATGGCGACACTGACTTCAAATAAGAGGATCAAAGGGAGTGTCATGGCCAAGTCACTGATAAAGTCTGCAGGGGTTAGCACGACGGCTAAGACCAGCAGGACAAAGTAAGCATATCGTCGGTAGGTTATTAAAAACAGTGGTGTCAAGAGACCAATCGAGGTCAGAAAAGCGACCAAAACTGGTAACTCGAACAAAACCCCTAAAGGCAAGGTGGTGTGCCATAAGAAGGTTAAATAATTTTGTGCCGTCAATTGGGTATCAAAAAGCCCTTCTCCTAAACGCATCAAGACCTCTAAAATAGCTGGACTGACAAAGAAATAACCAAATGCAAGTCCCAGCACAAAGCAAATAAAGCTAGCTGGGATATAAGCAAAGACTGCACGCGCCTCCTTCTCCTTCAGAGCCGGCCTTACAAATTGCCAAATCTGGTAGACAATAAAGGGCAAGGTCAGACTAAAGGCTGTGAGATTGGCCAGCGATACATAGATCCATAGGATATCATTTGGCCCCAGTACCAGCAGTTTTTGATGGAGGCTAGCCGTCAAAGCTTGGTAGAGCTCTCCTCCAAATACAAAGGCTACGATGAAGACGATAATATAACATAAGACCACTGCGATCAATCGTTTTCGAAATTCGACCAAGTGCTCAACAATGGTCATTTCATCTGCTCTACTCTTTGCCATGTTGTCTCACCGTGATGAGGGCGATCAGAGCCACAAACATTAACTGAGGAAGAAGAACTTCCCAGCTTGGATAGATGCCCGCCCAATCGATGGTTGGAAGTCCATTGACCAAATGGCTAGGTAGGATATTGGTCAACTGCAGGGCGTGAATGCTGACACCGAGCATCTTAAAGGCCAAAGCGTAAATCAACCACGTCAGAATGAAAAAGATTCGATGAGGTTTGATAGCTTGACTAGCCTTGGTCATGGCCACTGCAATGATGATGAGAACGGCTATAGCAAGCCCGATTCCCAGTAAGAAATTCGCGGTTGTAATCCGCGGAATGATCCCGACATAGAAGAGAATAGTCTCAGCCCCTTCACGAAAGACTGCTAAGAAACTGAGAGCAAACATCGACACAAAGCTTCCTGTAGCCGTTACGGTCTTCATTTGACGGTCCATAAAGGCATTCCACTGTTTGACAGAGGACTTGCTGTGGAGCCAAATTCCGATGAGAATCATCATGACTACAGCGAAAATCCCAACGCCACCTTCAATGATTTCCCGGTTAGACCCCGAAGTAACGGCTGGAAAAGCTACTTGCAAAACAAGAGCGATCGCTGCACTGGCAAGAACACCAGCAATAGCTCCACCGTAAACCCATTTGAGGCCTTTCCTCATCTTAGCGGCCTTAAGGGTCGTCACAAGTGCCATGACGATCAGAAGGGCTTCTACTCCTTCACGCAATAGAATCAACATGGCATCAAAGGCGTTGTAAGAAGCTGTCGTATTGATCGCAGACAGGTCTTGGATCAAGGCCTGTAATTTCTCTTGATAGGCTTTTTCTTTCCCCTTGACCATAATGACCGGGGATTCGCTCTCTACGCGCGTGTAGAGACTGGGATTGGTCGTGCTAACATCTCCCTCGATGGTTGGCCAGATCGTGATGAACTGCTTCATAGTCGCTGCAGCAGATTTATCGTCGCCGGATTGAAATTGGCTTTGCGCCTTCTCCAAAAGCTTGATCCCATCTTTCAACGTCAAATCCGTACTGGCACTGCTAATGGCTTCTCCTTTTACAAAGGCATCAATCCCAATTTTGAGGTCATTATAAGAGGACTGGATGTTAGTGAAATCAGTAGGCTCTGTTTCAATACTACTGCGCAAGAGCGAAATGGCCGTCTCGATTTTGCCATAGTAGGCTGTGCTGTGATCTCTTACCACCGCTTCGTTTCGCGTCCAGGTGTTATTGAGATCAGCATAGGTTTGACGGGTTTTATCCAGTTCCTTAGCTGTAATGGCCTCTTGTAGGTTCTTAAAATAAGGTGCGAGCCGACTCACGAGTTTGTCTTTTTCCGCCTCTAAATCGACCGGATTTTGCTCTTTTTCAAAAGCCAGCAAGGCTGATGAGATCTTGGTAAGATCGTCTTTGGTTACCTCCCCTTTTATAGCCAGGGCTTGGTTAACTTTTTTCCCTGCCTTGGAATCATGGTGATCTTTGGATTCAAAATCAGCCTGAATCTCAGCGATTAATGCCTTGGCCTTTTTCTGGTCCTTATTTTGTACAGCGGTTGTTGCATCCGTGATCTTGATAAAGAGATCGCTATAAGACTCCGCAGCCACTGGATGAGTCCAGAACAAGGCAAGAAGGCCTAAAAGGATCAAGAGTTTATTCAAAGAGTGCTTGACCAAGATACCCTCCTTTCTCAACGCCTGCAAAGCAAGCAAAGAGTCCACTTCCGATATGAGTGATATACTCGTTCATTTTGTCTACTGCGCCCAAGTTGGTTTGGATTTTGACAAAGCTGTTCGGATCCTTTTGAAAGGCGATAAAGATCAAGCCTGCATCAAATTGCCCGGTTTGTTCATTGATGCCATCCGAATAGGAATATGACCGGCGTAAAATCGGTCGATCGACTTCTTTGGCCAAACGGACATGTGAATCAACTGGTAGTTTAGATAAATCTACTTCATCAAATTCGTTGGTTTTACCAAAGGGAGCACCGGACTCCTTGTAGCGACCAAAGGTATTTTCCTGTTCCTGCAAATTGGTTCGATCCCAAGTTTCCAAGTGCATTTGCACTAGGCGAAGAGCCATATAGGAACCACCCTTCATCCAGTCCTTGCTGTCAGTCCAGACGACCTTGTCAAAATCCTTCTCAGTCGTGACATTTGCTGTTCCATCCTTGAAGCCAAAGAGGTTGCGGGGCGTTTCTTTTCGGTCACCAATAGCTGCAAATCCTGATTTGCTCCACTTCATGGTAATAGTATTTCGACCCTTACGAATCAGATTTCGCACCGCATGAAAGGCTACTTGCTCATCGTCTGCACAGGCCTGAATGACGATATCACCACCTGTATATTTGTCCTGCAACTGCTCCTTTGGAAATGGAGGCAAATCACGAAAGAGTTTGGGACGTTTGGCCTCCAAGCCCAGTTTCTTTAGAAAGGAAGCCGAAACCCCAAAAGTCAGGCTCAAGCGATAGGGGTTGAGTCCCACTGTTTCACCTGTATCTGTTGGCGGCAAGAGGGCATTGGCCCCATCTTTTTTGACTAACTCACCTTCGACTAATTTACTACTGTAATCGGTCCAGTCTTTAAAGAGCTGGATGACTTCTTTTTTGTCCGTCGTGTGAAGATCTAACACCACCAAGTAGCAAGCCTTCTGCATGGGCGTCGTAATCCCTGCTTGGTGCTTGCCATAAAAGGAGATATCTTCATCCCCATCATAAGCTTTCTTGCTGGAACTGTCTTGATTAGCGAAAAAAGCAGATGCACCAGAGAGACCCAGCGCTAGACCAGCCCCTCCAATACCTGCTTTTTTAAGAAATTCACGACGGTCCATTTTTTTATCTAAAAATTTTTCGTCAGCCATTTTTCTTATTTCCCATCTAAAATCACACCCATTTGAGACAAAGGTTCACCAAGTTTGGTCACAGCTTCTGCCAATTCCTTGGTATCTTCCTTGGATAAATCTGTGTAAGACTTATAGTTTGAATCATCTGTCATGTGTTTGTCCAATAAAGCATTAACATTCTTAAATTCTGCTTCCAAGGTTTTAACCAATTTGGCATCTTTTTTCTCAATCAAAGGTTTAAAGAGAGAGAAGATCTTTTCAGCCCCTTCAATGTTTGCACGGAAGTCGTAAAGATCTGTATGAGAGAAGACTTCTTCTTCACCTGTAATCTTTTGCGTTGCCACTTCATTGAGCAGATCGACAGCCCCAGTCAACATGATATCCGGTGTTACCTCTACTGTAGCAATTTTAGCTTTCAACTCCTTGATATCGTTCACCAGTTGGTCAGCGTATTTGTCTGTACCATCTGTAGTATTGTTTTCCCAAAGGATACGCTCAATCCGGTGGAAACCTGACCAGCCATCTTCTGATTTATTTTCATCCACATAATCCACCAAGCGGTAGTCGATCTTGACATCCGATTCCCCGAAGGTTTCAGCAATCGGTTCGGAACGTTCATAGGCCATACGGATCAAGGGATATTGCTTTTTGGCTTCTTCCAAATTACCGTCTTTTAGGGTAGCACGGAATCCTTCTGTATCCTTGAGCAATTGGTCAATTTGCATTTCAACAAAGTCTTTGTATTCAGCTGTCGCATTGTCCAAGGTCTTCTGGTCAGCCTTTGACAACTGCACCGTTGAGCTGGTTTGCGTCTTTTGACTCGACTGTTTGCTAGTAGAATTTGCACACCCTGCTAAAAGAGCAACACTCAATAAGAGTAGACTATATTTTTTCATGAAAGACTTCTCCTCATTTGTTCTTGCCCTTATTTTACCAGATATTTTCTCATTTTTCAATAATTGTCTGAAAATTTAATAATAGAAAAACTTTTCTGAGAATCAGTCTTTTACAAAAGAATATCTTT
>JAWGXY010000077.1:0-8807 GCA_032572035.1 Streptococcus parasanguinis | reverse complement strand
TAAGTTTGTAGGAACGGTCTATGATCAAGACCTGTTGAAGTATATCCGTAAAGAAGCCTTTGCCTATATCCATGGTCATGAAGTGGGCGGAACTAATCCTGGGCTCCTAGAGGCTCTCGCTCATACGGATCTGAATTTAGTTTTAGGAGTCTCCTTTAACCAAACGGTTGCAAAGGATACGGCTCACTATTGGACTAAAGAAACTGGGAATTTGGCACATTTAATTAACCAGCTCGATCCTTTAGAAGATGTATCTGAATGGGGGCAACGTGCCAAGGCTAATATGAAGCAAAACTTTACCTGGGAAAAAATTGTAGGTGAGTACGAGGAATTATTCTTATTATGAAAGTAAATATCTTGTTGTCCACCTATAATGGTGAACAGTATCTAAAAGAGCAGGTCAAAAGTATCCAAGACCAGACCTATCAAGACTGGCAACTCTTGATCCGAGATGATGGATCGACAGATGGTACGGTGGAGATCATTCAAGAGTTGGTGGCCCAGGATGAGCGCATTCGCTTTATCAACCAAGGAGCTATCGAAAATCTCGGTGTTATCAAGAGCTTCCATGCGCTTCTGAAATATGAAAAAGCTGATCTTTATTGCTTCAGTGACCAAGATGATGTCTGGCTTCCTGAAAAGATTGCTCTTCAGGTAGCAGAAGCCGAGAAGCATCCTCAAGAAGTGCCTTTGCTGGTCTACACAGATTTAAAAGTGGTCGATGAAAACTTGAATGTGCAGCATGAGAGTATGATTCGCACCCAGTCTGATCATGCCAATACCGAACTGATTCAAGAGTTGACGGAAAATACGGTAACTGGCGGAGTTGCCATGATTAACCACGCTCTGGCTGACTTATGGACGGGTCAAGAAAAACATGCCCTCCTTATGCATGACTGGTACTTGGCCTTGTTGGCAACTGCCTTTGGGAAGCTCATCTATATCGATCAGCCGACAGAATTGTACCGTCAGCACAGTAGCAATGTTCTGGGAGCTCGTACCCTTAGAAAACGGGTCAAAAACTGGGTTCGCCCTCATGTTCTGTTTGCTAAATATTGGAATCTCATCGAGTCCAGTCAAGAACAAGCAAAAAATTTATTGGATCTGCCTGTCAGTTCACAAACTAAAGAAATCATTGAAAACTTTGTCACCATTATGGATGTTCCACTAAAAGAACGTTTGAGACGGATTCGTCAGTATGGTTACCGGAAGAACCGAGCCTTTCACACTTTTGTGTTTACCAGCTTGATTCTGACAAAGTTTGCATATCGAGGTAAAAAATAATGTTTGACGTTTTTAGTCAGAAAAATCGAATTTTATTACGAGAGTTAATCAAAACAGACTTTAAATTACGCTACCAGGGATCAGCAATCGGTTATCTTTGGTCGATTTTAAAGCCCCTGATGATGTTTAGTATCATGTATGTGGTATTTGTTCGCTTTTTAAGATTTGATGATGGAACACCGCATTATGCTGTTGGATTGCTTTTATCAATGATCTTTTGGACGTTCTTTACGGAAGCAACAAATATGGGAATGTTGTCTATTGTTTCAAGAGGAGATTTGCTACGCAAATTGAATTTTCCTAAGCAAACAATTGTTGTCTCTTCAGTTTTTGGAGCTGCAATTAATTTTTCTATTAATCTTTTAGTAGTATTTGTATTTGCTCTCATAAATAATGTTTCATTTGGTATTCATTCTCTAATAATTATTCCTTTATTTATTGAGATGTTGATCTTAGCTATGGGGTGTGCATTTATCCTATCGGCCTTATTTGTTAAATATCGAGATATTGGTCCGGTTTGGGAAGTTGTTCTTCAAGCAGGTATGTACGCCAGTCCTATTATTTATTCGATTACCTATTTATTGCAACGAAATCATTTGGCAGTTGCTAAAATGTTGATGATGAATCCAATAGCTCAAATGCTACAAGATATGCGTCATTTTATTATTGATCCAGTTAATCCACGTGGTTGGGATATCTTTGATAATAAAATGATAGCTTGTATTCCATATTGTATTCCAGTATTCATTTTTGTAATTGGTTTGATTGTATTCAATAAAAATTCGAAACGATTTGCGGAGATTTTATAATGTCAAGTAATGTAGCAGTTAAGGTAGACCATGTAAGTAAATTTTTTAAATTACCAACAGAGTCAACTCAAAGTTTACGAACAACACTAGTAAACCGTTTTAGGGGGATTAAGGGTTACAAAAAACAAGAAGTTTTACGTGATATTTCTTTTGAGGTTGAAAAAGGTGATTTTTATGGTATCGTAGGTCGAAATGGTTCTGGAAAATCGACTCTCTTAAAAATTATTTCAGAAATCTATGTGCCGGAAAAAGGTTCTGTTACCATCAATGGGAAATTGGTGTCTTTCATTGAGCTTGGAGTGGGCTTTAACCCAGAACTGACAGGTCGGGAAAATGTCTATATGAACGGGGCCATGCTGGGCTTCTCAACAGCTGAAATTGATGCCATGTATGATGACATCGTAGACTTTGCCGAGTTGCATGAATTCATGAACCAAAAGCTCAAAAACTACTCATCAGGCATGCAGGTTCGTCTGGCCTTTTCGGTCGCGATTAAGGCCCAAGGCGATATCTTGATTTTGGACGAGGTCCTAGCAGTAGGAGATGAGGCCTTCCAGCGCAAGTGTAATGATTACTTTATGGAACGTAAAAAATCAGGTAAGACGACGATTCTTGTTACCCATGATATGAATGCCGTAAAAAAATATTGTAATAAAGCTGTTTTAATTGAAAATGGCTTGGTTAAAGTAGTTGGAAACCCTGACGATGTTGCAAATCAATATAGTTATGATAATGCATCAAATCAAAGGGTTTCGAATGATGATGTTATAGTGGAGGATTCAGCTGTAAGCAATTTAAATATAAAATTACTTTCGAATAAAATGTCAAGTCCTGAAGTTCCCATTGAGTTCGAGGTGTCATATGATGTTAATCAGGAAATTAAAACTTACATAGCTTTCTCACTAACTGAAATTGACCGCGGTCTTTGGGTTTATAACGATAATTCTTTAGATCTTTTGACGAATGGAATGGGGAGAAAGAATTTCCGTTACTCATGTAGTTTATCAAGCTTAAATGATATCAAATTAAAACTTCAAGTTTCTGTAAGAGATAGTTCAAATACAATGCTTGCATTTGCAAAGGGCGATAATTCACCTATAATTTTGTTAAATCGAACAGATATTTCTGATGATGATATTTCTGCGAAAGACTCTGCCACTGGATTGATTCAGAGAAATGGTCATTGGGAGACTTTAGTTGATGAATAGAATTCTTTTATATATTCATTATAATAAATTTGATGAGATGAGTGATCATGTTCTTTATCAGTTAGAGAAAATAAAACCACTTTTTTCTCGTGTAATTTTAATATCCAACAGTCATTTAGAAAAGAATTACATGAGAAAATTAGAAATGATTGGAATAACTGAGATTATTCAAAGAGCAAATATTGGATTTGATTTTGCAGCTTGGCGAGATGGAATGGAATACGTTGGTTTTGATCATTTGAAAAAATATGATTCTGTGACATTGATGAATGACACTTGTATAGGCCCTCTTTGGTCATTGGAACCTTATTTTAGATCATTTGAATCAGCTATAGATTGCGATTTTTGGGGAATGACAAACTTTAAAAAAACGAAGTATTTTCAAGAACATGTCCAAAGTTACTTTGTATCTTATTCTCAAGCGGTAGTATCATCTAAGGTTTTTCAAAAATTTTGGATGAGTATCAAAAATTTTGAAAATGTTAGACAAGTAATTGATTGCTATGAAACTAAATTGACATCTAAATTAAAAAAATCAGGTTTTAACTATCAAGTGGTTTTTAATACTTTGCACGAAAATTCTGATGAAATGGTTCATCCTGATTTTTCTTACTATAAACCTTTTAAAATATTAGAACATCGTGTTCCAGTTTTAAAAGTTAAAGCAATTCAGGCGCATCCTCTTCAAGCTGATCAGTTAAAAAATAAAATAAGAGAAGTTTCAGAATTTCCAATTGAAATTTTAAATAGTGTCTATTCTTCAATAGAATTTTTTTCTGTTGAAAATGAACAAACAGAAAGATACACTTTATTAAAAAAAGTGCGAAATAAAATTAAAAGAACAATAGGAAGAAAAGGATAATGGATTTAAATAAGATTTATAGCTTTTATAATAACTATCTTAAAAAACGTATTCTAAAAATTATTCTATTCTCTCTTGCGTTTGCATTATTAATTTTAAATGTTATTAATATGCAGTTTACAGTGAAGTCACATTATCGTATACAAGAGGTTTCTTATTTTAATAGTTCAATATTATTAATCGGTATTTCTAGTCTCTATTTGGGAATGATATTGTCAAAAATTTGGAATAAGAAATTTTTTATTAAATTAGGAGTGATCTATGGATTGTATTTATTATTTTCATATATACTTGATGCTAGTCTAAGAGTAAATGAAAAACAGTTTAATTTTTTTAAGAGCTTGCAATCCTCTTTTCTTCAAACAGATTTCATATTTTATATTGCTTTAATTTTTATATTCGCTTTTGTCTATCATTATTTGATTTCTGTATTTTTCCCATTGTTTGAAAAATATCTAATTCCAATTTCGAATGATCGAGAAATATATACATTTATTTTCTATGCATTTTCTTTAACAGCTTTTTGTTTTTCTGATAGTAAATTTTTTAACGCCGTAATGGGGAGTAATTTCATTACTCAATTTCTTGAAAATAATATTATAAAACTTACGACTCCTACTTTAATAGAACTAGATAAACTGATTTTAACCTTGGTTATCATTGTTTTCTTTATTTCTTGTTATATTGTAAAAGGGATAAATGAATTAGAAAATAATAAACCGGGATTTGGCTTGGTGGTTCTTACGAGTGTTGTTTTTTCTATACTATTAAATTATTTTCTTCAATATAGTATACGAACAGATGTAATCGTAATGGAAAAACACATTTTTCCGGGGGCTACACTGTTTCAAATTAGCATTTTTTTTGCTGTGTTTTTGTTTCTGTACTCTATTATCAACGAGTATCTGTTGACTACCATCATAAATATATTGCTTATTATTGGAATTTCAATTTCAAGTTATTTAAAATATCAGTTCCGCCAAGAACCATTGTTACCAAGTGATTTAAGTTGGTTGAAAAATCCAGGATCACTTTTAGGATTTGTTGGATCAAGTTCTTATTTATATGTTTTTGTATTAATAGTTTTCTTTTCATTAATTTATTGGTTTTTTAAAGATATATTTCTTTATGGTAAAGTATTTAAAGCACAACTGGTTAGATTTGCAACAATTCTTTTTATTCTATTTTTCTTTTCTACTGTCTACTATTCCTTTAAAAATAGGCAAGATGGTAAAATGAGTGAACATATTCCAGTATTAGCAAACTTAAATAATCGGTATGATATTGCATGGTTTGGAAATACAGTTAATGCGCAAATGAAATCAAATAGCTATGTATGGTTTTCTCAGATGACATCCGATATTATGCATAAACCTGAAAAGTACAGTAAAACTTCTATTAAAAAGATTGAAGAAAAGTACCATTTAAAATCAGTAGAAATAAATAAATATCGAAATCAATTCATCAATGAACAAACTGTAATTTATGTATTAAGTGAAAGTTTTTCAGATCCATCAAGAATAGAAAAAGTTCAAGTTTCATCAAATCCAATTCCTAAAATTCAAGGAATAAAGAGCAGAACAACTAGTGGATTGATGAAATCTGATGGGTATGGAGGTGGGACTGCTAATATGGAATTTCAAACGTTAACAGGATTGCCAATGTACAACCTTTCTCCGAGCATTTCTATTCTATATACTCAAGTAGCACCTAATATGAAATATTTTCCTTCTATAAGTAATTATTTTGAACCTAAGAATCGAGATGTTATTCATATTGCAAGTCCTAGTAATTATTCAAGAAATGTAATATATGGGAATTTAAAATTTAATAAATTTATACATTATGGAAACAAAGGAAATAAAGGATATAATGTTGGTGGGAATTATAGTGATGATTCAACTTATCACTTAATTGAAGAAAATCTGAATAAGAATAGTCAATTTTTCTCTGTGATTACAATGCAGAACCATACTCCGTGGACGGAACTGAATCCTATAGATATGAGTGCGAGTTATCCAGGATTTTCGGATGGACAAAACAAATCTTTATCATCGTATGTGAGAATGCTTTCACAAACCGACACCGCCACCCAATCTTTCCTGGAAAGTCTTTCTAAAATAGATAAGAAGATTACAGTGGTATTCTATGGAGATCACTTGCCAGGTCTTTATCCTGAGTCCGCCTTTAAGAATAATCCGGAGAGTCAGTATCAGACAGACTACTTCATTTGGAGTAATTTTGATGCACCGAAATTGAACTATCCTTTGGTCAATTCAAGTGATTTCTCTGCTATGGTCTTTGAACAGACCAATTCAAAAGTTTCGCCTTACTATGCTTTGTTGACGGAAGTGCTGAAAAAAGCAAGTGTCGATAAAAAGGCCCTAGAAGGAGAAGCACAAGAAATTGCAGAGGATTTGAAAATGGTTGAATACGACTTGATTAGTGGGAAAGGTTACCTTTCTAAAGACTTCTTTAAAGTTCCAACTAATAAATCCAATTAAAAGGAGAGCAAGCAGTTAAAAATCTTTGTGATTTTGGCTGTCTGGCTCCCTTTTTTTTGTTTTTTATGCTAAACTATTAGATGGGGGTACGCTCATGATTAAGATATTTGGAAAGGTCCATTATCATTGGCAACCGGACTTATCTATTCTTGTGACTTATTGGTCCATTGCAGTGATTCCGGTCTTTATTGGACTGGCCTTGATGTATGAGAGCTCTAGTGTGCCAACGCTAGTTTTGTTTTCGTTCTTTTTATTTATGGTCTTGCTCGCGATTGGGGTCCATCGTTACTTCACGATCTATGAGGATGGGATCTTGCGGATTATTACTGCCAATCCTTTTACTCCAATCAAAGTGAAGATTGACTCGATCGAAAAGGTCGAAGTAAATAAGAAATCGATCAAGCTCATATTTAATGATGGATCGCGCAGTCGAACATTCTGTATGCGTAAATGGCCGAAAAAATACTTTATCAATGCACTTGCCTTAAATCCTTATTTTAAGGGAGAAGTAATCCTGACGGACAATTTCATCCATGTGGATTACTACGAGATGTATTATGCAAACAAATAAAAAGCCCTCTTAATCTTTTAAGAGAGCATGAGTGGGGCATTCTTTAATAGCCTCGAGAACATCGTTTGTGACAGGGACTTCCTTTTCAAGGAGGTCGTCCTCTTCAGCAGCAAATTTAACGATGCCATTGTCATGGTAATCAAATAATTCAGAA
Source organism: Streptococcus parasanguinis (assembly GCA_032572035.1). GTDB lineage: Bacteria > Bacillota > Bacilli > Lactobacillales > Streptococcaceae > Streptococcus > Streptococcus parasanguinis_AB. Next base: position 1,415 of record JAWGXY010000077.1, on the reverse strand, counting down.
TAGGTCTGACAGAGACCGCAAGCGATGCAACGATCTGGAATTAACGTAACTTTCATACTTCTATTGTAATGATTTTTACGAGAAAAAACAAGGAGGAAGTCATGGCAAAAGAACCATGGGAAGAAGATATTTACGATGATGGAGAAGAAACATTGAAAAGAACGAGTAAGTTAAACGGAATCAAGGCAGACCGTCTATTGACGATTTTAGCCATTATTTTCTTTGTAGTAGTAGTGGCGATGGTCTGCTTGTTGATTTTCCTTTCAACAGGTGGCAGCAACAAATCAAAACAAATGTCTGGTTTCTACAATGGAGAGACTAAGGTTGAACAGAAATCATCAGCCCCTGCAGCACAAACTGACCAAGCGGCTAAAGACGATAGTTCAAAAGATGAGAACTCTGAAGAAGGTACGATCACTGTTCAAGCAGGTGAAGGGGAAGCAGCGATTGCTGCGCGTGCTGGTATTTCCATTGCCCAATTGGAACAGTTAAATCCTTCTCATATGTCTACAGGATCATGGTATGCGAATCCTGGTGATGTCGTTAAGATTCAGTAGGAGTTGAGGACAGCATGAAACAAATTCAAATTGCCATTGATGGACCGGCTTCTAGTGGAAAATCCACAGTCGCAAAGATCATTGCCAAGGATCTAGACTATACGTATCTAGACACGGGAGCTATGTATCGTGCAGCGACTTACCTAGCTTTGCAAAATAATCTGACAGCTGAACAGGTTGATGACCTCTTAGCCCTTTTAGATCAGTATCCAATTAGTTTCGGTCGTTCAGAAGAAGGAGAGCAGCTTGTCTTTGTAGCAGACGTGGATATTACCCACCCAATTCGCGATAACCAAGTGACCAACAATGTTTCATGGGTTGCAGCGCTTGCGCCAGTCCGTGAAAAACTTGTCGCTCTACAGCAAGAAATTGCAGCAGAGGGGGGCATCGTTATGGATGGACGCGATATTGGGACGGTCGTCCTTCCACATGCAGAGTTGAAGATCTTTTTGGTTGCTTCGGTTGAGGAGCGGGCAGAACGTCGTTATAAGGAGAATGTTGAAAAGGGCATCACAGCGGATCTTGAATTGTTGAAAAAAGAAATCGCTGAGCGGGACTATAAGGACAGCCACCGTGCCGTTTCTCCTTTGAAACCTGCAGCTGATGCCATTCATTTTGACACAACGGGTGTTGGAATTGCAGATGTTGTTGCCTTTATTGAAGAAAAAGCAAAAAAACTTCTTGACAAAGAATAAAAAACTTGATATCATGTAAAAGTTGAGAAAAGCAGAAGTGAGAACTTCTCGCCTTGTGACGCAAGTTGCCTGGCCCCTACGGATCAAGTTTCAGTAATGAAATACATCATGTAGTTCGGGCCTGTTTTGCAGGTCCGTTCTTTGTTTTTCTCGAATAATAAAA
>JAWGXY010000076.1:0-8868 GCA_032572035.1 Streptococcus parasanguinis | reverse complement strand
AATTAAACAATAGTTCTAGTGGTGATCTGAAGACCTTAAAAGACGCTAAAGAATCTAAAGTACCTAGGATAGAATATTAATAAAAGTGGCATAATGATGATCAAAACAAGCTTTTTTATCTATAATTGCTAGTTGAGCAGTGATGATTACTTAAAACAAAAGGAAAGTGTTCCAGAGTAAATCGGAAATCAATATACGTCATGAGATTTAATGATTAAGAGACAGAGTGAGGGATGACTTGCCCTTGCTCTATTTTCCAAAATCCTATAGTTGTACTTTCCTCTACATAGGTGTATAATGTGTCCTTAGATAAACAAAATAGGAGTTTACTATGGAATTAAAAGATTTCACAGAAAAAGAACAAGAACAAATCAACCAGGGATTGAGTACAGCTGAGATTTCTGATAAAGAAGCAGCGAAGAAGTTGCTTGCTCTTGTACCGCAAGAATGGATCAAACGCATTCCTTTCTTTGTCAGAGGGCATGCGACGACCAAGACAGTTGAGCGTGTAGCCAAGCAATACCCTGAACTTTATGCAGTGGCCAAACGTCAAGGGGATCTTCCTGAAAAAGAAGGAGAAGAGCTCCGCAAGATTATGACAGCCATCTTTGAAGAAAAGATGAACAAACACAAGATCAAATAATCTTTTATAACACTTTGTTATTTTTTATCTCACAAATGAACGAGTGATTGCAGTTGAAAGATTGCAGTCGCTTTTTTGTTTACTAGTATGAAGACTTTTACATTAGTTAATAAAAAAGAAGAATATTTCATGATATAATACTAATGAAAGTAGTTCAAGAGGATGAAAGATTCCATTGGAGAAAAACAAGCAAAGGTATTCATGATGAAAAAATTTGTTATATTTATTTTTACGATGTTTGGATTGATGGTAGGAATGTTAGCTTTGATGGCAATTGAGTATCAAATAAGTTATAATAAATGGATAAATTCACGTTCAGGATCACAGCTGACTAAACCTGTACAAAAATACTCTTCTTCAACTGATGGAAATAAGGATGATTTTGAATCATCAAAACAAGAATACGCTTCTTCAAGTGACAAAAAAAATAAGGATGATTTAGAATCATTAATGAATATGTTTAAGAAAAGAGTTTATCCTTTACCTTTACTAGATGCAGAATATACAAGTGCATATGCAACAGCTAAAGAATTTTTAAAGAAATCTCCTTTATCGATGCAGCAAATTAAAAATGATCTTACTAAGAATGACAGGTATTCAGAAGATGCTTCCCTGTATGCTATCGATAAGCTTAATATAGACTGGAAAGAGCAAGCACTTTTAAAAGCAAAATCATATCAAATGTATCATTATTCAAAAGAAAAGTTAGTTGATCAACTTATAAAATTTGATCTATTTACTCAAGAAGAGGCTGACTATGCTGTGGAGCAAGGTCATTTTGATTGGAAAGAGGAAGCTGTTAAAGCAGTGGAATCTTTTGGAAGCGATGGCAACTATTCGAAAGAAAGATTATTAGAAAAACTTGTTGAAATAAGAAAGTTTACTCAAGAGGAAGCGGAGTACGCAATAGAACATGCCAAAATAGATTGGTCTGATTAAACGATAATTTTAATTTTGATTTTTGTAACATATTAAAGAGCTGGACAGTCTGCCAGCTCTTTTTTGTTACTTATAAACTTTTCTCATTTCGTAAAAAATAGTTGGAGCAAAGCTAGTTTTAAACTATAATAGAGGAAAAGGATTATCGATATGAAAAATTTATAGAACAAACATTTTAATCAATAGAGAAGGAACCAGTTTATGAAACCATCTAAAAAATTCATGCTCCTTACTAGCTGTGCCTTGGCGATCTTTGCTTTAGTGGCTTGTAGTAGCAACCAAAAGCAATACAAGGAAAAGCAGGCAAGTTCCACTGTACAGAAATCTAGTTCAGATAAGGAGCGCTACAAGGGAAGCTACAGCAACCTCAACAGCAAAGCAAGTGTCGAAGAAGTGCGGACTCTTTTGTCTGCTTATTTGGATCAGGACAGTGTAGACAAGTTTCTGGGTCTAGTAACGGACTACGATAGTATTGTTGGCTCGGTCGGCTTGACGGGTAACTTCAGCACCTTCAAGAAAACAGACTACAATGTCGAGAAGATCAGTGACTTGTGGACCAAGCAGAAGGGCGATTTCGTCGGGACCAACTGCCGGATCAATAGTTATACCTTGCTGAAGAACCGCATCGAGATTCCTAAGATGAAAGCGGATAGTGAACTCTTGTTCGTGGACAATGATGCCATTGACAGAGGGAAGATCTTCGATGAGGCAGACAAGGAAGCTTTTAACATTCTGTATTCACGGGTTCCGACAGAGGCGACGACGGATGTCAAAGTCCATGCCAAGAAGATGGAAGAGTATTTTTCTCACTTCAAGTTCAATGAAAATGCGCGCATGCTTTCTGTTATCGTTCATGATAACCTGGATGGAAATACCCTTTTTGTCGGCCATGTCGGCGTTTTAGTTCCTGCAAAGGACGGCTATCTCTTTGTCGAAAAGCTGACCTTTGAAGAGCCCTATCAAGCCATCAAGTTTACGACCAAGGAAGATGTCTACAAATACTTGGAGACCAAGTACCAAGACTACACAGGCGAAGGTCTAGCTAAGCCCTTTATCATGGATAATGAAAAATGGGTTGAGATGAAGTAGAGGATGAAAGACAGCGTGTTAGAATACAGAAAGATAATGGAGTATGCTCCGATTCTATATGTGCTCGTTTTCTTGTTCTTTTTCAGTCTTCTCCTTTTCCTGAGAAGAAGGGCAATCGTGAAACGTAGTGGAGGTCCCTTCTTTGCCCCTTTCCATATTAGCTATGGAATCTTCTATATCCATGCCGTACTATGTTTCAGTCGGCGAATGATCCCACTGAAAGAGATCAAGCAAATCACCTATGCAATTTTTCGTGGACGATCTGGTGGTGGGGCTCGCTATGCTTTCTATATCGAACTCAGAAATGGAAAGACCATTCCCTTCTTTTTTGGAAAAAGCAAGCGGAATGAAGCTCTGGTTGAGAAGCTCAAACGAAATGCTGGCAGGTATGGGTTTAAGGTAGATAGCACTGGTAATTAATTGAAAGAAAAAGGAATCGCGAATGAGTAGAAAGCAAGCCCTATCTATGTATTTGTTAGGAACCTTTGGTCAAGTATTAGGAGTCTGCCTTCTGGTTTGTTTTTTAAGAGCAGGAGGAGTCAAGGTTGATTTTACATCATCATTTGGGATCATCGCTATTATTGTAGGTGGCTTGTCATCAGCTTTGTGGGGCAGTCTTGCAAGCATTAGTTACCATCAATCTAGTTTCAAACAAATTCTAAAAGATTTTTTTCAAGTCAAAGACAGTTTGGTTAATTATTGTTTGGTACTTGTTTTCTTGCTACTCGACTTTTTACCTTTTATCTTTGGCGGTAAGATCACCACTCAATCGTTGGTCTTGCTAGTAGGGCTTTTTTTCAAGGCTCTTCTTTTTGGTGGAGTTGAAGAAATTGGCTGGCGTTATTTCTTTCAACCAACTTTGCAGGAAAAAATACCTTATTTTTCAGCTACTTTGATCACCTTTTTAGCCTGGTCTAGTTGGCATCTACTATACTTTTATATCGATGGTTCTTTAGGTGTCATTCAATTGTTTCCGTTTCTAGTAGGTCTGCTAACTAACTGCTTTATCTTATCGGCCTTGTATCATAAAACGCAAAATTTATTCCTCTGTGTCATGACCCATGCCTGTATCAATTCCTTGTCTCAGATTTTAGTGAATGAAGAGGTATGGCTATCTATCGTCAGTAAATTTCTTATTATTAGTTTAGCAATCATGATTGCAAGAAAGAAGTATGTAACTGTAAAGGAAGAAAAATGAGCAAATTTATTTCAAAACAATCAGTCGCTATCTGGTATGCATTGACTGCTCTCCTTGCTACAGTTCTAGTAGGGCAAGTGATCCTTTGGTTTTTCCCAGATAGGACTAGTATGGGTGCCTCACTACTATTTATCCTAATGAACTTGATTCCCATGATTGTGGCTGCTGTCTTTTCTCTGGTGTTGAGTGAAGTCAACTCCTTGGGTGAATTTTTCAAAAAGGTCTTTCTTCAAAAAGAAAGTTCCCTATCTTGGATCCTAGCTTTCTTCGTTCCCGTCATCTATTATGGGATTTCCATCCTGCTTATGAACGTTCGCTTTACTGGGAACTCCCTCTTGGCCTTCTTCCTCTATTTCCCTTGGACCTTTTTATATGGAGGTTTGGAAGAAGTAGGCTGGCGTTGGTTTTTACAAGATCATCTTTCCTTTAGTAAGCACTTTATACCTAAAATGATGGTTCTTTCCATTGTCTGGTTCCTCTGGCATATTCCTATCTATCAACTCCCTTGGATTACAGCAGGTTCGTCCAACTATCTCATCTTTTACCTGATGATTTTAGGGAATACCTTCCTATTTGGAGCGCTCAAGGAGTACTCGAAAGGAGCTGTTCCTTGTATCCTCGCTCACATGCTGATCGATAGTCTGGCTGTCCTTATGCTGGTTCAGAGTTCAGTCATTCAGATTATCCTCCTGGTTATGTTCGAAATCCTATTATCCTCTTGGCTAGTGGCTATACGAAAATCAGAAAAATAGAGTTTAACCTCTTTCTGTGAGAGTTTGTCTTATTTTCCCTTTAGGACTTCAATGTAGAGTCCATAAAATGCTATAATCAGTTTAACGAAGATGCTAGAGATAGGATCAAAGTATCAACACAGTATCATTCTTATCAATTATGTGAGAGGGGGAAAGACCATGCAAAAAACCTTTCAGCTGTTGCGAAGAGGAGATCTAGAGGCCGTCCGTCAGATATTGGACAAAAAGCCTGAAGAAGTCAATGCTGTTTCGGGTGACAAACCTAAAAGAGATCAGGGACAGTCGCTCCTTCAAGTCGCTATCAAATCGGGACATTTAGATATTGCAGACTTACTTATTGATAGAGGAGCAGATCTTAACTTTATTGAAGAGCCGACAGAGCTGAATCCATATTGTCAACCAGTCCTCCAAACAGCGGGTGGACGAGCTGTATTTGACTGCCGGCGCATGATCAAACGCTGGAATGGTCAATATGAGATGTATTCGTCTAAGGAAAAGGCTGACCGGTCTTTCAAAGTTTTTGAGAAAATGTTGGAACTTGGGGCCGATATTTCTCAGAAAGACAGCCATGGTGGGACTTTGTTGCAAACTATTTTAATAGAAACCAAGGAAGTTCTACCCTCTTATTATTGGAAAACAAAAGAAATGAGCGATAATGTCCTCATTACGGATGAATTACGTCATGATTTAAATCGTATTTATGATCTCTTGATTCGTTACGGTGTGACATCGGAAGAGATTTCTGCCTATCATAAGATTCCTCTAAAAGAACTTTACCAGGACAGTCCGACCATGGAGTTCTTAAATCGGTTGGATTAAAGCAGATCTTGATAAGCATTTGAAATACTAGTTAAAAGAGCTTTAGGGCTCTTTTTTCTTTTGCCGACGAGGATAGAAACAGATTGTTTTTTCTTTTGGCCAAATTATGGTACTCTAAAGATAGAACAATAGAAGGGTTTTCTGAAAATGCATTTAGCTGATTTAATGGAAAAAAGTGAGGGTGGGCAGTTTTTAATCCTGTCTCATCTGCAGCAACATTCTCCAAGCAGTCTGTCAGAAGTGATGGCGGAGACAGATTTTTCCAAAGCAACCTTGAACAAATATCTTGCATTGATCAATGACAAGGCCAAAGAGAATCAGCTGGCCCTTTCCATTGAACGAGAAGATGAAAATTTTCGCCTTCTTGTGGGTTCGGATACAAAGGGGCGTGACATTCGACGGGCTTTTTTGGACAATGCTATCAAGTACCAACTATTGATCTATTTGCTTTATCATGGTCAATTTCAAGCTCAACAATTAGCTCAGGAGCTCTTGATTAGTGAAGCGACATTAGGGCGTCATATTTCGGGCCTGAATAAAATATTAACTGAGTTTCAATTTTCCATCCACAATGGGCGCCTCAAGGGTCCTGAACATAAAATTCGTTATTTTTATTTTGGCTTGCTACGAAAGGTTTGGGCTAGTGCAGACTGGAAACAAGAACTTGCCAAGAAAGAAAGACAAACCGAAATTGAAACCTTAGAAGAGCTCTGTGGTGCCCAGTTGTCTCAAGGCCAACGCTTGGATTTTGTTCTCTGGTCCCACATTACCCAGCAACGACTTAAGGTCAATGCCTGTCAGTTTCAAGAAATTGAACAGAAGATGAAGGGATATACGGACAATATTTTTTACCAACGCTTGTTTCGTCGGGTAAACCAGTTCTTTTCTGGGAAACACATCGCTCTTAGCCATGAAGATGGAGAGATGTTAGTCCTCTTTGCTTTCCTTGTCACCCATCGGATCCTCCCGCTTCATACTATGGAGTACATCTTAGGTTTTGGGGGAGAGATTGGTAATTTGACAACGCAACTCATTCAAGAGATGAAAACGCAGAAGTTATTAGGGGATTATATCGAAGGCCCTGTGACCTATGAATTAAGCCAAATTTGTGGACAGGTCTATCTTTTTACAGGCTACCTTCTTCAAGACAAGTATAAGTACCAACTTGAAAGCCACAATCCTTATGTCTTTAGTAGTCATGATTATAGAGAAGTAGCAGACACTATCTTTAGCAAACTTCCGATCTTTTGCCAAGGGACAACTCTGGATAAAAAAATCAAGTGGGAGTGGCTCCAATTAATGGAGTATATCGCAGAGAATAGTGGGAGACAAATTAAGATCGGCTTAGACTTAACAGTGGGCTATTTAGGCTATACACGGATGACAGAAGTCCTCAAGCGCTACTTAGAGTACAATCGTTTTATTACCATTGAAGCCTTTGATCCAGCTTCAGATTACGATTTGATCGTGACCAACAATCCTATTAGCCATACCAATCGGATCCCTGTCTATTATTTGAAATATGATCTAGATCTAATTGATCTAGCCAATATTCGCCAGATGATCTATGGGGATACCAATACTTAGTATGTCAGAAGAAGAAGACTTAGGTCTTCTTTTTTTGCTGGAAATTGCTTAGATTTGTCTGAAAATTTAATATAACAGAAGTGTGGAAATCTCTTCTGGCTCAAGCGATTCAAGAGACGCTCCTCATATTTTTTTAAATTTTTAAAAAAGTTGATAATCATGAAAGCGGTTTATTTTGTATACTAGACAATGTAAGGAGTACGTCTCCTAAAGAATATTTCTTTTTCCCAGGAGGACAGTTCATGTCACAAGAAAAATACATTATGGCCATTGACCAAGGAACAACTAGTTCTAGAGCCATCATTTTTAATAAAAAAGGAGAAAAAGTAAGCTCTAGCCAAAAAGAGTTCACTCAAATTTTCCCTCAAGCTGGTTGGGTTGAACACAATCCAAATGAAATCTGGAACTCTGTTCAGTCTGTTATCGCTGGTGCCTTTATCGAAAGTGGCATTAAACCAGGACAAATCGAAGCTATCGGAATTACCAACCAACGGGAAACAACTGTTGTTTGGGATAAGAATACTGGACTTCCAATCTACAATGCCATTGTTTGGCAGTCTCGCCAAACAGCTCCTTTAGCAGAGCAACTTAAGAGCCAAGGCTATGTTGAAAAATTCCACCAAAAAACAGGTTTGGTCATTGATGCCTACTTCTCAGCAACTAAAATTCGCTGGATCTTGGACCATGTAGAAGGAGCACAAGAACGGGCTGAAAAAGGAGAATTGCTCTTTGGAACCATCGATACTTGGTTGGTTTGGAAGTTGACAGACGGAGCTTCTCACGTAACAGACTATTCAAACGCTGCTCGTACCATGCTCTACAATATTAAAGACCTAAAATGGGATGATGAGATTTTGGAAATTCTCAACATTCCAAAGGCTATGCTTCCGGAAGTTCGTTCTAACTCTGAAATCTACGGTAAGACAGCCCCATTCCATTTCTATGGTGGAGAAGTCCCAATCTCAGGTATGGCTGGGGACCAACAAGCAGCCCTCTTTGGACAGTTGGCCTTTGAACCTGGTATGGTTAAAAATACTTATGGTACTGGATCTTTCATCATCATGAATACAGGTGAAGAGATGCAGCTATCTGAAAATAACTTGCTAACTACTATTGGATATGGAATTAACGGGAAAGTATACTATGCCTTAGAAGGATCTATCTTTATCGCGGGTAGTGCCATTCAATGGCTTCGTGATGGTCTTCGTATGGTGGAAAACTCACCTGAATCTGAACAATATGCGCGTGATTCTCACAACAACGATGAAGTTTATGTGGTACCGGCCTTCACAGGTCTAGGAGCACCATACTGGAATCAAAATGCTCGTGGTTCTGTCTTTGGCTTGACTCGTGGAACAACCAAAGAAGACTTTATCAAGGCGACTCTTCAATCCATCGCTTATCAAGTACGGGATATCATTGATACCATGCAAGTTGATTCTAAGACAGCTATTCAAGTCCTTAAAGTGGACGGTGGAGCAGCTATGAATAACTTCTTGATGCAGTTCCAAGCGGATATTCTCGGTATTGATATCGCTCGTGCCAAAAACTTGGAAACAACAGCTTTGGGGGCAGCCTTCCTTGCTGGTCTGTCAGTCGGCTACTGGAAAGACCTAGATGAATTGAAAGAACTCAATGCAACTGGTGAACTCTTCGAGCCTTCTATGAACGAATCTCGTAAAGAACAACTCTACAAGGGATGGAAGAAAGCTGTTAAAGCTACCCAACTCTTTGCAGAAATTGAAGACTAGTCAAGACTTCAGTAGGATAGAAAGTGAAGAATTATGGAATTTTCAAAGAAAACTCGTGAATTATCGATTAAGAAAATGCAAGAACGCACC